>JAYUCR010000232.1:0-4473 GCA_043740165.1 Acidobacteriota bacterium
CAATCGAACCCGGTGCCGAAGTCGTTCAGGGTCGTTTCCGAGGAGGAGGCGAAGCACTCGATCGCCACCTGGCCCGCGAGCGGTCCGCCAATCGGGTTCTCGATCCCCGCCAGGAGCTCGAGCGCGGCGCCGCGGTCCTGGGTGATGCCGTGGATCGTCACGGCCGGCTGGCAGGCGTCTCCGGCCCCGTCATCGTTGGCATCCTCCTGGCCCGGATTGGCGGTTTCGCGGCAATTGTCGAACGGATCCCCATGGCCGTCACCGTCATCGTCCGGGTAGCTCACCGGCAGCGGGAGCGCGGCGAGCTGCTGCGGGCCCGGCAGGTCCGAGACGGCGCCCAGCAGCCTGATCCCCTCCCCCGGAGAGTAGGCTTCATGCCGCAGCCCGCCGACCCGTGCGATCCAGACGCTGCCGTCGCTCATCGCGCCCAGGTCGGAGACGCTCCCGTCGATTTCGCCGAAAGCGATGGTGCCGGCGACTTGGCCGTCGGCCGGATCGAGAATCACGATTTCAGGGTCCGTGCGGGTGCCGGAGTGATTGGCCACCCAGAGGAATCGGCCATCGCTCTGGAGCTCCACCGGCCCCTTCCAGGAGAAAACGGGCTCGCTCTCCCAGAGTGGCGCGTCGAGGACCGGGGAGAACCGGGCAATGGTCCCCCGGTTCCTGTCCTGGGCGAAGAGGTCGGAGCCATCAAACATCAGGCTCTGGATGAAGTCGCCGGCGTCGCGCGTCAGGAGGGGAGTGCCCTCGGAGTCGTAGAAGTGGATACCGGTGCCGGAATCGCTCACGTAGAAGCCGCCTCCCGGCGCGAACTCGAACGCGCAGGCCTGGAACGGGAGAGGGATCGTCGAAACCTGTCCGGATCGGTCGACAAGGATGACGCTCGCGATGTCGGGGTTGTACCGATAGGTGACGAAGCCCAGCCTTTCATCGGCCGGGTCGACCCGCAGGCCGCTCCCGACATACTCGAGGAGCGGGACCGGAACGCTCCAGAGCAGCCCGCCATCCTGGTCGAATTTTGCCGCCTGCCCGTCGAGGCTCAACGCATAGAAGGCGTTTTCGGCCCTGAGAGGCGCCGTCGAGATCAGATCGAACCCAGGAGGAAGCGAGCGCGGATTGGTGCCGGCCGGGACGCCGGACTGCGTCAGGAGCGAAATCTGCCGCGATCCGGCGCTCCAGAATACCGGCGCTTCGACCGGTTGCGCACCGAGGGATCCCCAGCCTGCCGCGCACAGCGTTGCCAGAACGACGAACGTTACCCTGCGGCCCACCCACGGCCCCCCAAGTCCTGTCCCGCTTAGTGAGTGCGTGATTGTACCACCCATCGAGACGTCGACGGCTCGCAGCTCGCCTCCGGCGGGGCCGTTGACTGTATTCCCCTCATCAAACCTACAATGACACCTTGAACCGCCTACTCCCCACTTCCGGTCGGGTCTGAAGCGTGCACCGCGCAGGGAAGCGGATGGTGATCGGCCTGGCCACCGTTCTCGTGGCTGTCGTTTGCGTCGCGGTCATCCTGCTGCGGCGGGGAGGGGGCGCCGATCGGGCGGCGGGAATCTCGTCGGCGCCGGCAGACGCGCCGCCGGCGGTTTTCGTCGGCCGGCAGGCCTGCGCCCCGTGTCACGCGCGCGAGACGGAGCTCTGGATCGGCTCGCACCACGACCTCGCCATGCAGGAGGCGACCGCCGCGACGGTGGTCGGCCGTTTCGACAACTCGACCTTCAATTACCACGGTGTCGTCTCCACCTTCTATAAGAAGGACGGCAGGTACTTCGTCCGCACCGACGGTCCGGACGGGAGGCTCCACGAATACCCGATCGCCTATACCTTCGGCATCGATCCGCTGCAGCAGTACCTGATCGCCTTTCCCGGCGGCCGCTACCAGGCGCTCAACATCTGCTGGGACTCCCGGCCGAAGGCGCGCGGCGGTCAGCGCTGGTTCCACCTGTACCCGGGCGAGAACGTCACCCACGACGACATCCTGCACTGGAGCGGCCCCTACCAGAACTGGAACCACATGTGCGCCGAGTGCCACTCGACAAACGTGCGGAAGAACTACCGGCCCGCCCAGGACACCTTCGACACCACGTGGTCGGAGATCGACGTGTCGTGCGAGGCCTGCCACGGCCCGGGGTCGGCGCACGTCGCCTGGGCCCAGGCCGGCCACGGTCCCCCTGACAAGGGGCTGGTCTGCGAGCTCGGCGACAGGGAGCCGATCAGCTGGATCGTGAACCCCACGACCGGCATCGCCGCGCCCGACCGACCGCGCCGATCGCACGCCGAGATCGAATCGTGCGCCCGCTGCCACGCGCGGCGATCGGTGATCAGCGAACCGTACGCCTACGGCCGGCCGCTCCTGGACACGCACCGCCTGGCGCTGCTCGATCCGCTGCTGTACGAGGACGACGGACAGATCAAGGACGAGGACTACGAGTACGGGTCGTTCCTGCAGAGCCGGATGTACGCCTCTGGTGTGACCTGCAGCGACTGCCACAACCCGCACAGCCTGAAGCCGGCAACGGGCAATACTGCCTGCTCGCGTTGCCATCTGCCGGAAAAGTTCGACACCCCGGCGCACCACTTTCACAGGCAGGGCGGCGAGGGCTCCCGGTGCACCGCCTGTCACATGCCGACGCGGAATTACATGGTGGTGCACGCCCGCCACGATCATGGGTTCCGGGTGCCGCGGCCCGACCTGACCGTAGCACTCGGCACGCCGAACGCCTGCACCCCCTGCCACAAGGACAAGCCTGCGAGTTGGCTGGCGGAAGCGGCGAAGAGATGGTGGGGGACGAAGCTCTCCGCCCGGCCGCACTACGGGACGGCGCTGCACGCGGGGAATCGGAGCCTGCCGGGTGCCGCCGCCCTGCTGGCAACGGTGATCGACGACCCTTCGCAACCCGGAATCGTCCGCGCCACGGCCACGGAGCTGCTGGGCGACCTGGGGGGCCAGCCGCGCGGCCCGATCATCGAGCGGGCGCTGGGCGATCCCGAGCCGCTGGTGCGTGACGCGGCCGTCAAGGCGCTGCGCGACATCGAGGCGGGGACGCGCGTCCGGCTGCTGGGGGCCCTGCTCGCCGATCCGATCCGCACCGTCCGGATCGACGCCGGACGGGCGCTGGCGACGGTGCCGCCGTCCCTCGTCAGCCCCGATCGGCAGGAGGCGGCGACGCGGGCGCTGAACGAGTGGCGGGAGGAGCAGCAGGTCAACGGCGATCGCGCCGAGGCGCACCTCACTCTTGGAGCCCTGCACGCCGAACGCGGAGAGTTTGCCGACGCCGAGCGCGAGTACCGCACGGCCATGAAGCTGAGCTCACGCTTCCCGCCGACCTACCTCAACCTCGCCGACCTCTACCGGGAGCAGGATCGGGATCCGGAGGGGGAGGAGTTCCTGCGCCAGGGGCTGCTCGTCGCGCCGGGGGACACGCGCCTCCTGCACGCCATGGGACTCCTCCTGGTGCGCCGCCAGAGACTGCCGGAAGCGCTGAGCTATCTGGAGAAGGCCGCCGCTTCATCGCCCGACATCGCCCGCTACGCCTACGTTTACGGTGTCGCGCTGCACTCGGTCGGCAGGACCGATCGCGCGATGACCGTGCTGAAGCTGGCGCACCAGCGACATCCCGGCGACGCCGAGATTCTGGTGGCGCTCGCGACCATCAGCCGCGACGACGGAAGGCTGGACGACGCGATCGAGTACGCGGGACGCCTGGCCGCTCTCCTCCCCGAGGATCAGGAGGCGCGCCGGCTTCTCGATCAACTCCAGGGTACCCGGCGCTGACGCGACGGCATGAATGGTGCCGCGGGACGGAATTGAACCGCCGACGCAGGGATTTTCAGGCCGCCGAAATCGATCCGCCGAAAGCCGCGACCATCAATCGTTTCGGCGCAACCGTGGGGCAGCATAGCCCGGTGAAGCATCGTCACGCGAAATCGCGGATTGTCGCGGGTTTGCGCGGACCGTTTCCGAACGCTGGTCACGTATTGGCCACAGCGATCCGGGGCGCTTCGTGCGCGTGAAGTAGAATCACCATCGGGCCTAGGGTAGCACCCGAAAAGCTGTGACCCTGACAGCCTGGCCCGGTTTCACCACAAGGGATCGCCGAAGGGGGGCGAGACATGGACAGTTCACGAAGGGTTTATGCCTGGCCGTTGAACTTCAAGGGCAAGATTCTGTCGCGGGAAACTTACGAACCGACCTTTCCTGTTTTGCTGATTCAGTGGGATCCCCGGGCCAAGCGAAAAATCATCGTTCAAGACATCGCTCGTTTCATCACCAGGGAGCAGAAGATCAAAGAGCAGTCCGACGAGATACTCCTAGCCTCTAGGATTCGCTCGCTCGCAATTCATCCGGCGAGTGAGGCGGACCGCGCCAAGGCGATCGCGAACATCAAGGCAACGCTGGCCACTTGGAGGAAGCGCGTCCGTATTCCGAAGGGCCCGCCACACATCAGGCAGCACTATAGGAAGCGTTGG
>JAYUCR010000233.1:0-1798 GCA_043740165.1 Acidobacteriota bacterium
CTGGTGGCGCACGAGATGGCGCACTCCTGGTCGGGGAACCTGGTCACCAACGCCACCTGGAGCGACTTCTGGCTCAACGAAGGGTTCACCACCTACATCGAGCGGCGGATCATGGAGGCGGTGTACGGGCGCGAGCGCGCCGTCATCGAGTGGATGCTGGGCGAGCAGGACCTGGAGCGCGAGCTGGGAGAGATGAAGGACAAGCCGGGCGATCAGAAACTGCGCATCGACCTCGCGGGACGCGATCCGGATGACGGCGTTACCGCCGTCCCCTATGACAAGGGGGCGCTGTTCGTCCTCCGGCTCGAGGAGGCGTACGGCCGGGCGGCGTTCGATCCGTTCCTGCGCTCGTGGTTCGACACGCACGCCTTCACCAGCGTCACGACCGACACCTTCGCGTCGTTCCTGGAGGAGCGCCTGCTGCGCGGCACGACGCCGCTGTCGGGACAGACCGCCCCCGACGTGGCCCTCTGGATCGACGGCCCGGGCCTGCCCCCCGACGTTCCGCGCCTGCATTCGGACGCGCTCGAGCGGGTCGCCCTGGCGATGCGGCAGTTCGCCTCCGGCGCCGTCGCCGCGCGGGGGATCGACGCGACGGGATGGACCACCCAGCACTGGGTACGGTTCCTGCGGGCCGTCCCGGCCGACCTGCCCGCGAGCAGACTGAGCGATCTGGATGCCGCCTTCGCGCTGACGCGCGCCGGCAACAGCGACATCCTCACCGAGTGGCTGCTGGTCGCCATCCACCACGACTACGCCCCCGCCTACCCCCGGCTCGCCTCGTTCCTGACCGAGGTGGGGCGCCGCAAGTACGTCCGTCCGCTGTACAACGAGCTCGTGAAGAGCGCCGCCGGGAAACAGCGCGCGCGGGAGATCTACGCCGTCGCCGGCCCGCACTACCACGCGATCACCCGCCGCATGGTCGAAGACATGCTCAAGTGAAAGCACAGCGCATCAATCTCGCCGGGAGGGTGGCGATCGTCACCGGAGGATCGCGCGGGATCGGGCGCGCCTGCGTCGAGATGCTGGCGGGGGCCGGCGCCGCGGTGGTCTTCTCCTACCATCGCCGGGCGGACGCGGCGGCGGCGGTGGTGCAATGGGTCGCGCGGGGCGGGGGGGAGGCCCTGGCGGTGCGGGCCGACGCCGGCCGCGCCGCGGGGGCGAATCGTCTCGTGGCCGCGGCGCTCCGGCGCCACGGGCGCGCCGACATCCTGATCAACAACGCCGGGATCTGGGAGCCGCCGGAGGGGCGGCACCTCGAGCGGATGACGGCGGCGCAGTGGGGGCGCACCCTGCGGGTCAACCTCGACGGCGCGTTCCACTGCACCCGGCGCGTCATCCCCGCGATGAAGAAGCGGCGCTGGGGGCGTATCGTGAACGTGTCGTCGACCGCCGGCCAGCGTGGCGAGGAATTGCACGCCGACTACGCGGCGTCGAAGGGGGCGCTGATCTCGTTCACCAAGTCGCTCGCCACCGAGCTGGGACCGCACGGCATCCTGGTCAATGCCGTGGCCCCCTGGTGGGTCTACACCGACATGAGCCGCGGGGTGCTCGATCGCGAGGCGCGCCTGCGGGCCCGCGGGAAGGGGCGGAGCGACGCCCCCGCGGACGGTGAAACCTCGCCCCTCGGGCGGGTGGCGACGCCGCACGAGATCGCCGGACCGATCCTGTTCCTCTGCTCCGATCTCGCCACCTACATCACCGGGGAGATCCTGAACGTCAACGGCGGAACCATTCTGTGTGGTTAGCGGCGGCGCCGAGCGCCGCCTGGAGGCCTTGATGAATCCCATGCTTCTGT
>JAYUCR010000234.1:0-10781 GCA_043740165.1 Acidobacteriota bacterium
GATGACGGAGAGCACCACCGTCTCGGTGGGGTCGAGCGGCGTCAGCCGCGCGTCCTCCGGGTCGGTGCGCCTGCCTGCCACGAAGTCGGCCACGCGCTCAGCGGAAGTGAACCCGGCCTTGTCGATCCGGATGCGGGCCGCGCCGGCCACGAGCGATGCGAGACGGAACCGGCCGCGCGTGTCGCTGTGCGCTTCGAGAGGCTGGGCCGGCGGCTGGCCCTCGAGCGTGATGACCTGGACCGTCGCGCCTTCGATCGGCAGGCCGGTCGTATCGTCGAGCACCAGGCCCGCGATGACCCCGTAGCGGCTCTGCGTCCCGATCACGCGGACCATTGCCGAGTCGTCGGACTCCAGCCCCGCAGCGTCGATGGCGCGGACTTCCACGACGAGCACCGCTCCGGGCAGAAGTCCGGACGGAAGCATGAACGTCGTCTCGAAGGGGACGTCGGTGTCGGTCGCGACCAGGTTGCCGTTGACGTAGAACGAGACCGAGGCGATCCCCTCGGGATCGCTGGCGTCGGCTCCGAGATGCAGCTGACCTCCCGCCACCACCTCGCCGGCGACCAGAAGCCTGACCGATGGCGCCGTGGTGTCCCGCAGGACATAGACCGTGACCACGGCGCTGTTGCCGGCGAGGTCGAGCGCGGACGCCGTCACCGCATTGCTCCCGGCGGCCAGCGGCACGTCCGCGGCGATGAATCCTCCGCCGCTCAACTGGGCCGGCACGCCGTTGACGGTCACGCTCACCGAGGTCGCGTCGGCAACCGTGCCGGTGACGCTGATGGACCCGGCGGCCGTGACGCTGCCACTCGACGGAGAGGCGATCGACAGGGCCGGGGCCGTCTTGTCGAGGTTGACGGTGACATCGAGGCCGGCGCTCAAGCCGGCCCGATCGGTCGCCGTTCCGCTGATGACTCGGGAGGCGCCCTCCTGCGTCACCGGGACAGGAGGCGTCACACTGCTCGTCCCGGAGAGGCTGTCCGTGGCGCTGAAGGTCACGGTGACGTCGTCCTTGTTCCAGCCGCCGGGGTTCGGCGCGGGCGACAGATCCGCCGTGATGGCCGGCGGCGTCTTGTCGACGCTGACCGTGGCGGTCACCCCGGCGCTGTTCCCGGCCACGTCGACGGCAGTCCCCGTGACGACCTGATGCTCGCCCTCGGTGGTGACCAGGATTAGGGGGGGACAGAGGGCGATGCCGCCTGGTTCGTCGGCGCACTCGAAGCTCACCGTCGCGTCCTGGTTGATCCAGCCGTTGGCGTTCGCCGCAGGGCTGACGACGGCGTGGATCGAGGGGGGCGACTTGTCGAGGCTCACTTTCACGCTCGCGCTCGCCCGGTTACCGGCGCGATCCTCGGCGCTGCCGGCGATCTCATGGTCGGCGCCCTCCGACGTCACCGGCGCGGGTCCGCTGACCGAGGCGATGCCCGACAGCACGTCCGTGGCGGTGAAGCGAACTGTCACGTCGGTCCGGTTCCAGCCCGCCGCGTTCGGAGGCGGTTCGGCCGCCGCCAGGATCAGCGGCGGCGTCTTGTCGAGGCTGACCATGGCGGCGGCGCTCGCCGTGTTCCCGGCCTTGTCGACCGCCGTGCCGCCGACGACCTGCTTCTCACCTTCCGTTCCCACGAGCGCCGGCGCGGGGCAGGTCATGACACCGCTCAATCCATCGGTGCAATCGAAGACCACGGTTGCATCGCTATTGATCCACCCGTTGGCGTTCGACAGAGGCGAAGCCGCGGCCCGGATCGCCGGCGGTGTCCTGTCGAGGCTCACCTTCACGCTCGCGCTGGCCTGGTTGCCGGCACGGTCCACGGCGCTGCCGGCGATCTCCTGGCCGGCGCCCTCCGCTGTCACCGGCTTGGGATCGCTGACCGAAGCGATGCCCGACAGCGCGTCGGTCGCGGAGAAGCGGACCGTCACGTTGGTCCGGTTCCACCCCGCGGCATTCGGGGACGGATCGGGCTCAGCCCCTACCTTCGGCGGCGTCTCATCGATATTGACCGTGACCGAGGCCGTTGCGGTGTTGCCCGCTCCATCGGTGGCCGTGCCCCTGACGATTTGGTTGGCCCCCTCGCGGGAGACCACCACCGGCGACGGGCAGGTGGCGATGCCGCTCGAGGCGTCCGCGCAGTCGAACCGGACGGTGACGCTGGTGTTGTTCCAGCCGGCAGCGTTGGGCGGCGGGTCCGGGGTCGCCTTGATGGCGGGCGGCTCGTTGTCGCCGCTGTCGATCCTGATCGTCAGCCCGCTCGCCGGGTTGCTCTGGAGAGTGACCTGGAGCAGGTTGGTCCGCGACAGGTTGACCGTCTTCTGCATGAGGCCGGTCCGCGGATTGAAATCACTCGGGCCGAAAATCCGCATCCCGTTCAGGCTGATTTTGGCGCTCGAAACCCTGGCGAATCGCTCGGGGAGGCCGCCGTTGTAGATTGAGATCGTGTAGGTCCCGCCCGGATTCTGAACGATGAAGCTGTCGGTGACGGTCTTCGGCTCGCCGGCGGAGCGCAGGTAGTCCTTCGGGCCGAAAACCGTGAAGGCACCGGCGAAAGCGGCTGCCGGGATAAATTGCCCGAGTGCGGCCAGCAGCACCAGGACGACTACGCCCCGATACGGCATGCGGGAGAACGGTGGCTCGCGGCGACGCACGACATCGGCCCTGGGCCTGATGAGACAGGGTCTCACTAACTTGCGCATCACAAGATCCTGAAACCCCCCGAAGTGGGCTGTTTGAGTGTCCGGATAATTACGGCCATGCCCCCTTGATGTCAAGAAGTAAAGCGGGGTTCTCGTGTCGATAGCTCGTGTCGATAGCTCGTTGACCGCCTGAGCCTCTGGTGGTATATGCCCCTCCTGCGACAACGCGATCCTGGGGGGGAGCGATGAGGAGCCGGAAAGGTCTGGCTGGCTTTGGCGGCACGGCACTGGTCGCCGCGTTCGCGCTCCGGGCTCTGATGGCCGCCGGGGCCGAGCCCGGCACCCCGGCCACGGATGCAGCGGATCACTCCCCCACACCGGTGGGCGACATCATCGGTGTCCCGCAGATTGGCGGGATGGGGAGGACCGACACGGTCTCGAGCATCATGGAGCGGGAGAATAATGCCCCCCGCCTGCCGGTCTCGTTCGAGTTCGACGCCGAGGAGCCGCGCCTGCGGCCGTTCACGCCGGGAGACGACGCGGCGGCACCGGCGGTATCGCAGTGGCCCCCCCTCGGGCTGGAATCCTTGGCGGCGCAGGAGCCCCAGCTGCCGCAGATCCAGGGGATCAGCTTCAAGGCGGTCGGCACGGTCGGCGGGGAGTCCCCCTACATTCCGCCCGACACGATGGGGGATGTCGGCCCCAGCCAGATCCTGGTGCACGTCAACGGCCGGATCAGGCTGTTCGGCAAGGACGGGACGCCCGGAACGCTGAACGCCTCCGACACCACCTTCTGGGATCCGGTGCGGGCCGGGCAGGGAACGACCGACCCGGAGGTCCGTTACGACCGGCTCTCCGGCCGCTGGTTCGTCCTGTCCGTGAACGTGGCCGCCACGAACAACCTCGTGATGATCGCGGTCAGCTCGGACTCCGTGATCACCGACGCCTCGAGCTTCACCTTCTATGCCTTTCCGATCGGCATCGGCGGCTCCGGCGAGGACACCAACTTCTGCGACTACCCGGGATTCGGCGTCGATGCGAATGCCTTGTACGTCGGCTGCAATATGTTCAACGGCGCCGGGACGTTCCAGCACACGACCGGTTACGTGATCAGGAAGTCGAGCGTTCTGAGCGGCGGGCCGATCGTCCTCACCCCGTTCGCCAACCTGACCGGGGGCGTCGCCGCCGGACCATTCGCGCCGCGCGGGGTGGACAACGACGACCCGCAGGCGGCCGAAGGCTACTTCATCGGCGTCGACATCGCGCTGTTCAGCCGCGTCGTGCTGCGGCGGGTGTCGAGTCCGGGCGGCACGCCGACGCTGTCCGGCAACCTGAACCTGACCGTCCCCACGACCTCGTCGCCGCTGCTCCAGGTCGCCTCGGGCTCGACCACGAGTCTCGACCCTTCCGACGACCGCCTCTACATGGCGTCGATTCACAAGAACAAGATCTCCGGGGCGAGCACCCTCTGGACCGCCCAGAACATCGCGGTGAACACGAGCTGCGTCGGGGCCGGATCGGGGAGCGGCCGCCGCAACGCGGCGCGCTGGTATGAGATCACAGGCCTGACGTCGACCCCCGCTCTCGCCCAGTCGGGATCGCTCTGCGATACCGCCGCGACCAACCCGCGCGGTTACATCTACCCGACGGTCATCGGGACCGGGCAGGGACACATGGCGCTCGGAGCGACGTTCGCCGCCGCCAACACTTTCGCCGGCGCCGTCGCATCAGGGCGCCTGCGCACGGATACCCTCGGCTCGACGCAGGCGGCGACCGTGCTGCAGAACGGCCTGGCCGCGTACAACCTAGTGGCCCAGGGCCGGAACCGCTGGGGAGACTACTCCTTCACCGACGTCGATCCGAACGACGATCAGACCGTCTGGACCCTCCAGGAATACGCCGACTCCCCCGCCAGCAACTGGGCCGTCCGCGTCGTGCAGCTGCGGGCTCCCCTCCCCGCCACCCCGGCCTCGGCGACCCCGACGAGCGTCTGCCCCGGCCTCACCTCGGCGACGGTCACGATCACCGGTACCGCCTCCTCGGGGTCCGGCTTCTTCGATCCGGGGCCCGACACCGGCGGGCCGGGGTACGCAAGCCACATCGCGGCGGCCGTCTCGGACGGCGTCACCGTGAACGGCATCACCTTCACCGACCCGACGCATGTCGTCCTCGATGTCAACACCACCGCGGCGCCGACCGGGCCGAAGAACGTGACGATCACCAACCCGGATGGCCAGTCGACGACCGGAAGCGGCATCCTGACCATCAACGGATCCTCGCCGCCCATCGCATCGAACAGCGGGCCGGCGTGCGAAGGGGCCACCCTGCAGCTCCTGGCGTCGACCATCCCCGGCGCCGTGTATGCCTGGTCGGGGCCGAACGGCTTCGCCTCCGGCAGCCAGAACCCGGTGATCTCCAATGTCGGCGCGGCCGCCGGCGGCACCTACAGCGTCACCGCGACGGTGGGCGGCTGCACAACGCTCGCCGGAACCACGACGGTCACCGTCATCGGCGACGGCGGAAGCTGCGACGACGCCAATGCCTGCACGCTCGGCGAGATCTGCAACGCGGGGATTTGTGGCGGGGGCGCGCCCGTCACCCCGCTCGAGGTGAACGACACCCTGTCGCTGAGCGACGATGGATCTCAGACAACGATTTCCTGGATCGATCCGCCAGCCGATTACAGCGTCTATCGCGGCACCCGCACCGACGGAACACCCTGGAGCTACAACCAGCAGTGCCTCAGCCCGCGGATCGGAACGTCGAGCGCGACCGATCCCGACGTGCCGCCGGTTGGTTCGATGTTCTTCTACCTGGTGACCCGCGTCGACGCCTGCGGAGAATCGATCCCCGGGCGGGATTCGGGCGGAACGCCCAACCCGAACGACAACCCCTGCCCCTGAGGGAGGTGACGGGGTCCTACTTCTTCCCCGGTGCGCCCCAGATCTCCTCCAGGCGCTGGTCGCGCCCGCAGTTGTAGCGGTAGAACTTGTAGCGCAGCGGATTTTTCCTGTAGTAATCCTGGTGGTAATCCTCGGCGGCATAGAACGTCGACGCCGGCTCGATCAGGGTGGCGATCGGCTGCTGGAAGCGCCCCGAGGCCTGGAGCTCGGCGCGCGACGCCTCGGCCTCCTGCTTCTCCGTCTCGTCGTTGTAGTAGATGGCGCTGCGGTACTGATTCCCGAGGTCGCAGAACTGGCCGTTCCTCGCTACCGGATCGATGTTGTGCCAGAACACTTCCAGGAGCTTCCGGTAGGTGACCTTCGCCGGATCGTAGACGACCCGGATCGATTCGGCGTGCCCGGTCGCGCCCGAGCTGACCTGTTCATAGGTGGGGTTGGGGAGGCGGCCGCCGGTGTATCCGGAGGTGGTGGAAACGACGCCCTCCATCTCATCGAACGGGTGCTCCATGCACCAAAAGCAGCCCCCCGAAAAGGTGGCGACTCTCAGGTTCTTGTCAGCGGGAGGGGGCGCCTCCTTCGTCTGGGCCCCGCAGGCGGTGCCCGCCAGCATCCAGGCCGCTGATACCAGGATCACAACCATCAGGTTCTTCAGGTCATGGATCACTGCCGCAGCTCCGGGAGCGGCTGTCCGTCCGGCACGAACTCGAGCGCCACGCCATTGTTGCAATAGCGCTGGCCGGTCGGCTGCGGGCCGTCGTTGAAGACGTGCCCCTGATGGCCGCCGCAGCGGATGCAGTGGTACTCGGTGCGCGGCAGGACGAGCCAGTAGTCCGTCTTGGTCGCGACGTGCCCCGGGATCGGCTTGAAGAAGCTGGGCCAGCCGGTGCCGCTCTCGAACTTCGCATCGGACCGGAAGAGCGGCAGCTTGCAGGCAGCGCAGACGAATGTCCCGGCGCGCTTCTCGCTATTCAAGGGGCTCGTACCCGCCCTTTCGGTCGCCGCGTCGAACAGCACCGCATATCGTTCCGGCGGCACGATCGCGCGCCACTCGGCGGGAGTCTTCTTCAACGGCTCCACCGCCTCAGCCCCGGCTCCCTGGTCCCCTTTTTCCGCTTGTGTCGGCATCGCCATCGCCTCCTTCTGGCGCGCGCAGTCCGGCGCCAGAAACGCCGCCACCACCGCGAGCCCTCCCGTGATGAGAATCCGTCTCTTGAGCACAGCTCCCCTTAGGCCCGGCCGGAGGCACCCCTCGCGGGGCGGCGTCATCCGGCTCGGGCATCGTCCCTTGGATGCCGGAGGGGTCGTTTGGATTCGGCCGGACCGGTTAGATCGAAGCCGGCCTGGAAACCGCGGCCACCCGGGGTCGGTTCTTCTGGCGCAGAAGCTTGCGGAGCCTCTCCGCCACCGCCGCCGCGTCGATCCCGGCCTCGGCCTCCTGCTCGCGGCGGGAGCCGTGCGCGATGAAGCGATCCGGAAGGCCCAGCCGGTGGACGTTGTCGGCCGGCATCCCCATCTCGTTGCAGGCTTCGATCACACAGGAGCCGAAGCCGCCGCTCACCTGGTGATCCTCCAAGGTGAGCACCGGGAGACCCGGTCCGACCGTTTCCCGGACCATCTCACGGTCGATGGGCCGGGCGAAGCGCGCGTCGTAGACCGCCGCCGCGAACCCGTCCGCGGCCAGCAGCCGGCGCGCCGCGAGCGCCGTGTTGACCGGGTAGCCGTAGGCGAGGATCGCCGCGTCGTCTCCGTCGGCGAGCCGGTGCGCCTTGCCGAGCACGAACGGCGGGAGCTCTCCCGGGATTGCCTCGGGCACCTTCTCCCGCGGGTAGCGCATCGCCGACGGGCCGGCGTCATGCTCGCGCATGAATTCCAGCCCGGCGCGCAGCGTCGCCTCGTCGCGCGCCGCCAGCAGCACCATCCCAGGAAGCCCGCGCAGGAACGCCACATCCAGGAAGCCGTGGTGCACCGCGCCGTCGCCCCCCACGAGACCGGCGCGGTCCATGCAGAAGCGCACCGGCAGCTTCTGCAGGGCGACCTCCTGGAAGACCTGGTCGAAGGCGCGCTGCATGAAGGTCGAATAGATGACCACGAACGGCCTCAGACCGGTCTTGGCCATCCCCGCGCACATGTCGACCGCGTGCGATTCGGCGATCCCCACGTCGAAGGCCCGATCCGGGAACTGCGGGATCACCTTCGACAGGCCGGTGCCGTCGGCCATCCCGGCGGTCACCGCGACCACCTTGGGGTCGCGGCGCATGACGTCGATGAGCGCGTCGCCGAAGGCGGAGGTGAACGACCGGCCGTCCGAGCCGATCTCGACGCGGCAGCCGTTGACCCGGAACGGCGAGGGCGAATGGAACGTGGTCGGATCCTGCGACGCGAAATCGAAACCCTTCCCCTTGATCGTCTTGACGTGCATCAGCACCGGGCGCTCGACATCCTTCACCTCGCGGAGCATCTCGATCAGGCCCGGGAGATCGTGGCCGTCGATCGGGCCGACGCAGACCAGCCCGAACTTTTCGAACAGGTGCGCGTGGTCGAGCGCCGCCTTGGCCACTTCACCCAGGCGGTGGTAGACCCCCTCGAGGCTCTGGCCGACGGGGACCCGCTTCAGGACCTCGCGCGCCTTCCCCTTGAGCCCCGCCAGCCGCTGGCTCAGCCGGATGCGATCGAAGTAGCCGGCCAGGGCCCCCTGGGGCTTGCCGATCGACATGCCGTTGTCGTTGAGCACCACCAGGAACTGCCGCTTCAGCGTTCCGGCGTTGTTGAGCCCTTCCATCGAGACGCCGTTGACGATCGCGGCGTCCCCCACCAGCACGACGGCGCGCCGATCGGCCTCGCCGTTGATCAAATCGCCCTTGGCCATGCCGATCGCGGTGGAAACGCCGGTGCCGGCGTGGCCGACGCTGAACAGGTCGAAGGGGCTCTCGCTCGGCTCGGGGAAGCCGGACATCCCGCCGCTCTGGCGCAGCCGATCGAGGAGCCCAAGGCGGCCGGTGACCAGCTTGTGCGCGTAGCACTGGTGCCCGACATCGAACAGCAGGCGATCGCGGCCGAAATCGAACACGTAGTGCAGCGCCAGGGTCAGCTCCACCACTCCCAGGTTCGGCGCCAGGTGCCCGCCGCTCTTCGCCACCTGATCGTGGATCGCCACACGGATCTCTCCCGCGAGCTCCTCGAGCTCGGGGATGGTCATGGTCTTCAGCCGCGCCGGAGTCAGCGCTTCGTTCAGGAAACGATGGGCACTCATCGAGGCCCCTTTCTTGGCGACTGGCTACACGGAAGCAAGCAGCCCCCGGACCGCGCCCCGGTCGAGAGCCGCATGAAGCTGACCCACAATCTCCGCCACCTCGTCACGCCGCAGCTTGGCGCCGGCGCCGAGGCGTTCCAGCCGATCGAGCGTCGCCCGCGCCAGCAGCACCGGCAGCGTCGTGAAGGCGATGAGACCCCGATCGGCCCCGGCGCGCTCCAGCCTGATGCAATAACGCGCCGCCGCCTGCAGATCCCGCCGCGCCAGCTCGAACACCGTGGCGCCGTGAATCCCGCGCGGCAGGTAGTGCCGCCCCTCGGTGGCGTCGGTCCGGCGATCCTTGATGATGTTGACCAGCTGCAGCCCCTCGCCGAAGACCGACGCGTCGCGCCGCATTCCGGGGGCGATCCGGCGCAGGCCGACGTGTCCGATCAGGAACAGCTCGGTGAGCAGCTCGCCGACGATCCCCGCCACGGCATAGCAGTAGGCCTTGAGATCATCGACCTTCCCGAGCCGGAGAACCCCGTCCTCCTCCCGGTCGACGAACGAGGCCATGGCGCGGCAGGTGCGCGCCGTGTGCGCCGCGATCAGCCGCCAGGCGCCGGGCGACAGCCCCCGCGCGGCGCGCATGACGACCGGAAACTCGCTCAGCAGCTCCACGTATCCGGCATGCTCGACCGGCGGATCCTCCGACCAGCGGCGCGCCAGCCCCGCCGCATCCCCGGCTGCCGGATCCTCGAGGAACCGCGCCAGCCCTTCGAGCTCGGCAAGCTTCCGGGAGCGCATCCACCGGGTGGAGTCTTCCAGCGTATCGGCGACCCGGAACAGGAGATAGGCGACGGTGACCTCGGAGCGGGTCGGCTCGCGCAGGAGCGGGATGGTGAGGGCGAAGGTCCGGCTGGTGGTCTGCAGGAAGTGATCGAGTCGCGCCGCATCGCCCCCCAGCGGGCCGACCTTCGAGGCATTGCCGGCGCGGGTCATCGGGCGGGCCCCACGTGCAGGAGCGGCGCGCTGCGGAGATCGGCCAGCGTGCGGGCGCCGACGCAGAACATGCTCATCCGCAGCCCCACGATCACCCGCCGCACCTCCTCCACCGCCGCATCGGCCGAATCGTTCGCCGCCTGCAGGAATCGGTAGGCCATCCCCACGATGTCCGCCCCGGCCGCGAGGGCCTTGGCCGCGTCGATGCCGTGGCGGACGCCGCCGCTGCCGATGATGGTCAGGCCCGGCAGGTCGCGCAGGCGCCCGATGGCGATCGGCGTCGGGATGCCCCACTCGCCGAACAGATCGCCCAACGCCGCGTCGTCCGCCCGCGCCGCCTCGATCCGCGCCCAGCTGGTGCCGCCGGCGCCGGCGGTATCGACCACCCGCACCCCGACCGCCAGCAGGGCCTCGGCGACGGCGCGCGAGATGCCGCACCCCACCTCCTTGACGATCACGGGAACCTCGAGACGCACGGCAACCCTTCCGATCTTGTCGAGCAGCCCGGAGAAATTACGCTGCCCCTCCGGCTGAATGGCTTCCTGGAGCGGGTTCAGGTGCAGCACCAGGGCGTCGGCACTAATCATATCAACGGCCCGCCGGCACTCGTCCAGTCCGTACCCATAATTCAACTGCACCGCCCCCAGGTTGGCCAGGATCGGCACCGAGGGGGCCTGGGGCCGGATGCGGAAGGTCTCGACGGTGGCCGGCTCTTCGAGCGCCCGGCGCTGCGACCCGACCCCCACCGCCACACCGGTCGCCTCCGCCGCCTGCGCCAGGTTGCGGTTGATGCGCGCCGCGTCCTGGGTCCCTCCGGTCATGCAGGAGATCAGGAGCGGCGCCTGCAGCGGCCGGCCGAGAAATGTGCAGGCGAGGTCGATCTCGTCGTAATTGATCTCCGGCAGCGCCCGGTGCTCGAACCGGTAGGAGTCGAAGAAGCTCCGGCTCGGCTGCATGCGCGGATCGAGAGCCAGGCGGATGTGCTCGGCCTTGCGATCCCGGGCGGCCGGAGCCCCCTC
>JAYUCR010000235.1:0-10779 GCA_043740165.1 Acidobacteriota bacterium
GAGATCGAGCGCGCCAGGACCGCCATCGAGTTCCGCTACCACCAGAGCCGCAGCGAGGTCCTGGGACGCTCGTCCGTCCTCGCCTACTACGAGTCACTCGGCGGCTACGAGCAGGCGGAGGAGTCGGTGCAGAGACTGTCGCGCGTCAGCGCCGCGGACGTGCGCCGGGCGGCCGAGAGCTACCTCGATCTGTCCCGGGCGACCCTTCTGGAATACTTCCCCGAGGGATCCCTCGCTGCCCCCGCTCCCGCCGCCGCGGCGCGCTACGACGAGCTGCGGCGCATCGCCCCCGGAGCCCCCCTGCGGGATCCGGGGCCGACCCGCTCTCAGGCCCCGGTCCGGGCGGCGGTGCCGCAGCATCCGGCGCGCCTCGAGGGGCGCGGATCGATCACGCGCCACCGATTCGACACCGGCACCGTGCTGGTGCACGAGGAGCGTCGCGAGCTGCCGCTGGTGACTTTTTGCCTCGCCCTGCGCGGCGGCCGATCCGGCGAGCAGCGCGAGAACTGCGGCATCACCCGCCTGATGCAGTCGACCATCCTCAAGGGGACCGTCCAACGCGATGCGCGCCGCGTCGCCCTCGAAATGGACGGGCTCGGCACGGCCATCGAGCGGATCGTGGACGAGGACTACTTCGGCTTCGCGATCAGCATCCTCGCCCGCCACGCCCGCCGGGGGTTCGAGAGCCTGATGGATCTGCTGCGCCACCCGGCCTTCGTGCACGAGGAGCTGGAGAAGGAGCGCGTGCTGCTCCTGGCGGCGCAGGAATCGATCAAGGACCAGTCGATGGCGCACACGTTCCAGCTCTTCCGGCAGGCGGCGTTCGGGAGCCACCCGTACGCCCTTCCGCCGTGCGGCCAGCAGGCGTCGGTGCAGGGCCTGAAGCGCGACGACCTGGTGCGCTGGCATCGCCTGACCGTCCGCCCGGCGACGCTCGTCGTCACGGCGGTCGGCGCCATCGGCGAGGCGGAGCTCCAGGAGATGGTCGGCGGTGCCCAGGCCGACTGGCCGCAGGAGGGGTACGGCGGCTCGGAGCCGGGGCAGCTGCTGGCGTGGGGGGCCAACGAGGTCATCGAGACGCGCCGCCGCACGCAGACGGCGCAGGTGATCGGGTTCCCGACGCCAGGGCTGCAGGGACCGGACCGCTCGGCCCTCGACCTCCTGCAATCGGTGACCTCCGGGCTCGGGGGCCGCTTCTTCGAGGCGGTGCGCGGGCAGCGCGGCCTGGCGTACACCGTGCAGTCGTTCAACTACCACCGCCTGCGCGGCGGCGCGTTCGTGATCTACATGGCCACCTCGCCGAAAGACGAGGCCGAAGCGCGCCGCGTGCTCTTCAAGGAGATCGTCGGGCTGCGGCAGACCGGGCCGCGGCAGGACGAGATCGAACGCGCCCGGCGCCACCTCATCGGCTCGCATGTCATCGGGATGCAGGGGAACGCGGCCCGTGCCTGCCGATACACCGACGCCGAGGTGCGCGGGCTCGGGCTTGACGAGGTGATCGATTATCCGCAGCGCCTTCTGGCCGTCAGCGGCCAGAACGTCCACGACGCGACCTGGCAGTACCTCGATCCGGATCGCTGCGCGATGGGGATCCTGCGCGGCGAATCGCCGACATCCGGCGAACCGGTCACCGGGTCGTAGACCTCGCTCCGAAATCCTAGTTCTGGAAGTTGCCGCCCGGAGAGGGCTGCTCGGGCAGCGGTTCGGCCGGGGGTTTCGTGTCCGGCGGCGGCTGGTCCGGCGGCGGCTGGTCGGGCGCCGGGGGCGGCACATCGGGAGGCGTCGTCGGTGGCGTTGTCGGCGGCGTCACCGGGGGAGTTGCCGGCGGTGTCGCGGGCGGAGCTTCCGGAGGCGTCGCCGGAGGTGTCGCGGGCGGCTGCGGCTCGGTGGTGTCGGGCTGCGGCGGCTGCGGCTTCTCCTGAGGCTGCGGCGGCGCCTCGGGCACCGGCTCCGGCTTCGGATGACGGCGGATGTCGCCGGACAGACGCTTCACCTCGACCCGGCGGTTCTTCTCGCGCCCTTCCTCGGTGGTGTTCTCGGCGATGAAGTTGACCGGGCCGTAGGCCTTCATCTCGAAATGGCTCGCCGGGACACCCTGCTGCAGCAGCCAACCCTTCAGGACCTCGGCGCGGCGCTGCGCGGCGGCACGGTTGGTGGCCACGCCCCCTTCATTGTCGGTGTAGATGCCGACCTCGAACTTCACCTCCGGCCAGTAGGTGGCGGCGTCGGTCAGGAGGGCGAGCCACGACTCGGTCCCCGGATAGAGCTCCATGCCGTGGAACTTGACGTTCAGCAGGATCTGCGGCTCGGTCTTGTCGAGACGCACCCGCGGGCAGCCCTCCTTGTCGATCTTCTGGCCGCGCGGGGTGTCCGGGCAGAGGTCGATGCCGTCCAGGACGCGGTCGTCATCGGAATCCTGAGGACATCCCTTGTCGTCGACCAGCGCTCCCGTCGGGGTCAGGGCGCACTGATCGATCCCGTCGAAGATACCGTCGCCATCGGTGTCGTGCGGGCAGCCGGCGGTCGGGCTGTCGATCGGATCGACCAGCGCGCCGACCGGGGTGCCCGGGCAGTGATCGATGCCGTCGAAGATCGTGTCCTTGTCGGAATCGGCCGGGCATCCGTCGGAGCCGACGATGGCGCCCTTGGGCGTGTCGGCGCAGGCGTCGGCGCCATCCGGCACCGCGTCGCCGTCGGTGTCGAGCGGGCAGCCCTTCTCATCCACCGGCCAGCCGGCCGGGGTGGAGGCGCACTGATCGACGCCCTCCATGACGCCGTCGTTGTCGATGTCCCAGGGGCAGCCGTCATGCTTGTCGACCAAAGCACCCTTCGGCGTGTCGGGGCAGCGATCCTTCAGGTCGAGCACGCCGTCGCCGTCGCTGTCGGTCGGCCGTCCGCCGCCGAAGACCCAGCTCACCCCGACATTCGCATTGAAATTGGAGTAGACCTCGGCGATGGCGTACTGGTCCTCGAACTCGGCGCGGAACTGCGTGTAGGACCCCAGGCGGTAGCGCACTCCGCCACCGATCGAAAACAGGTACGCCTGCGTGTCACCGGTCTCCGCCTTGGAGAGGGTCGGGTTGGACGACCAATCGAGCCACCCGAGGCCGAGCTGCATGAACGGCTTGAGCCGGCGGCGCTCGTTGCGCGGGTTAATCAGGAAGCGCACGGCGTAGGAGGTCGGCGAGTAGGTGCGGCTGGTGTTGTCGAAGTAAACGACCGGGCTCGAGATCAGGGTGCTCATGCCGCTTTGCAGCTTCGACGAGTCGCCGCGCAGGTACTGGAACTCGATCTCGTAGGGCGGCGACAGGTACCAGCCGACCCGCAACCCGTAGTTGACCCCGTTGTTGAGATCGAGCTCGGCGCCGCGGAAGGTGTAGCCGCCGAAGAATCCCGTTTCCCAGGAATGCTTGCGCTCTTCGGCGCGCGCCGTCGGAACGCACAGGCAGCCGATCAATGCGCCGGCGGCGACCAATCTGTCAATAAAACGCATGCGCGAGAATCCTATCGGTCGACATCCGCGATGGCGGCGGTTCGAGTCGGCGCTGTCAAGTGACTTAGGCGTCGGGCTTCGAAATGGCGGCGAATGCTAACACGACGTTTTTTCGAGTGTCAACGACCGGAGCGGGACGAAGCCGGTGTGGTGCGGAGCGGACACTGCGTGCGCCGGAGGCCCCCGCGCGGATGTGCTATCCTGCCAAGTCGTTTTGGGGGGCGGAGTTGCGGGAAGTCTGCCGATCGAGACCGGCTTTCGGTAAGCAGCTCTTATTCGCTTCCCTCCTGTTTACCGGCCTCTTTCTCGCCGACCTGTTCCTCGTCTCCCATCTCACCTTCGACGAACGCAGCCGCCAGGTGATCGACGAGGCGTTCCGGGCCTCCCTCACCGCCCTGCGTCCCGCCGCGGGCGCCGAAGCGGGCGACGCGCTCCTGGGGGACCCTCCCGTGCCCACGGCGACGGCGGAGGAATGCGCCCCCGGCGATCCGGTGTCGCGCGATGACGTCGCCCCCTGCGCTCCCAAGGGAGCGCCCCTCGAAGGGGGTGTTTTCCGCTCGCTCAGCATGCGCGTCGAGCGGGCCCTCTTTGATACGCGGGGACGGGTCATCTGGCGCGATTTCTGGCAGGGGAGCCTCCTGGATCGGGGCGAGCACCCGGAGCGCCGCCTGAGCCCCGATCACGAGCGGGTGCGCGAGGAGTGGCAGGTGGGCGGGCAGCCGCGCCCGGTGATTGCGCTCCGGGAGCCATCCTCCCCGGGCGCCAATGACATCCGAGAAGTCGGCATTCCCGAGGATTTGATCGAGCAGGAGCTATCGACCCTCGAGCGACGCCTGCAGACCAAGCTCTGGATCGGCGCCGCGTCCGCCGGCCTGATCCTGCTGATCGCCTTCCTTTATGTCCTGCGCCTCCTCAAACGGACCCGTCTGCTGGAAGCCCAGGCGCAGATGGACGACCGGCTGGCCTACGTCGGCGGGCTTGCCGCCGGGCTGGCGCATGAGATCCGCAACCCCCTGAACGTTCTGAGCATGAATCTCCAGATGCTCGAGGAGGACGTGGTGGCGCGCCTGGGCGGCGAGGCGGGCGACACCCGGCAGTACCTGGCGACGCTGCAGGGGGAGATCCGCCGCCTCAGCAGCCTGGTGGACAACTTCCTGTCGTACGCGCGGCCGGGCCAGATGCGCTTCGAGAGCCGCGATCTGAACCAGGTGATCGAGGACACCTGCCTGCTGGTGCGGCCGCAGTTCGACGCCCAGGGAGTGCACCTGGGGCAGGAGCTCTCGGCGTTCCTGCCTCCGGTCGACCTGGACGAGCCGCAGATCCGGCAGGCGCTGATGAACATCCTGATGAACGCCGTCCAGATCCTGAAGCCCGGGGGCACGGTCACGGTGCAGACGGCGGTGGCCCCGGACGGCGGGGTCGTCGTGTCGGTGACCGACGACGGTCCGGGGATCAAGCCCGCCGATCGCGAGCGGATCTTCGACGTCTTCTACTCCAACCGTCCGGGCGGCACCGGTCTCGGGCTGGCGATCGCCGGGCGCGTCCTGGCGGCGCATGGCGGGCGGATCAGCGTCGAGGACGGTCCCGGGGGACGCGGCGCCCGGTTCGTCCTTCGACTGCCGCGGCGGCATGCGGGGGTCGGCGCCCCGGCGCCCGGCGGCGCCGTCGCGGCGTCGAGGAGCTCGTGAGCCAGGGCGAGAGCGCGGCGCGCGCCCAGGCCGAGGCGCTCGCCAAAGCCGGGGCGCGCGCCCGGGCCTTGCGGGACGAGATCTGGAACCATCGCAAGCGCTATTACGTCGACGACGATCCGATTCTCTCCGACGCCCAGTACGACGACCTGGAGCGCGAGCTCATCGCGATCGAGACGCGCTTCCCGGATCTCGTCACCGCCGATTCCCCGACTCAGCGCGTCGGCGCCGAGGTGGCGGGCGACCTGCCGACCGCCCGCCATGCCGCGCCGATGCTCAGCCTCGACAACGTCGGCACCGCGGAGGAGTTCGGCGCCTGGTATGAAAGACTCCAGCGCGCGCTCGGCCGGGAGCCTGGCGCGGGCACCGCCGAGCAGGAACTCGCCTTCTCCGCCGAGCTGAAGATTGACGGCGCTTCCATCGCCCTCATCTATGAAGACGGGGCCCTGGCGCGCGCCGTGACCCGGGGCGAAGGGTTCTCGGGCGAGGTGGTCACCGCGACCGTGCGCACCATCCCGACGGTGCCGCTGCGGCTCCTCCGGCCGGTGCGCTTCCTCGAGGCGCGCGGCGAGGTGTTCTATCCGCTGCAGGCCTTCGCCGAGATGAACCAGGGACGGGAGGAGGCCGGGCTTCCGCCGTTCGCCAACCCGCGCAACGCCGCGGCCGGCACCCTGCGACTGCTCGACCCGTCGCTCGCGGCGCGGCGCCCGCTCGACCTGTCCCTCTGGTCGCTGCAGCGGATCGAAGGAGAGCCGATGCCGCGCTCGCACACCGAGGGGCTGCAACGGCTGCGCGAACTCGGCCTGCGGGTCAACCCCGCGGCCCGCCTCTGCCGCACGCTCGCCGAGGTCGAGGCGTACCACGCCAGGTGGCGGGAGGAGCGCGACACCCTGGCGTACGAAGTCGACGGCTGCGTCATCAAGGTGGACGACGTGGGCCTCCAGGAGATCGCCGGGACCACGGCGCGGGCGCCGCGCTGGGCCTGCGCCTGGAAGTTTCCGGCGCGCCAGGCCACCACGACCGTGATCGGGATCGAAGTGCAGGTGGGGCGGACCGGGGCTCTGACGCCGGTGGCCGTGCTCGAGCCGGTGCTCCTCGGGGGGACGACGATCCAGCGCTGCACCCTCCACAACGAAGAGGAGGTCCGGCGCAAGGATGTGCGCGTGGGCGACCGGGCGCTGATTGAAAAAGGGGGCGACGTCATCCCGAAGGTGGTCAAGGTCTTCCCGGAATTGCGCGGGAAGGATTCGCGGCCGTTCGCGATGCCGGCGGCCTGCCCCGCCTGCGGCTCGAGTATCGTGCGACCGGAAGGGGAGGCGATCTCGCGCTGCCTGAACGCCTCCTGCCCCGCCCGACTCAAGGAGTCGATCCTGCACTTCGCCGGCCGGGGATCCATGGACATCGAGGGGCTCGGCGAGGCGCTCGTCGAGCAGCTCCTGGCGCGGGGGCTGGTGCGCGATCTCGCGGATCTCTACCGGCTCGATGCCGAGAGCCTCGCCGGCCTGGAGCGGATGGGGAAGAAGTCGGCGGAAAACCTGATCGCCCAGCTGAAGAAGAGCCGCACCATCCCGCTGGAGCGGGCGCTCCAGGCGCTCGGCATCCGGTTCGTGGGGGAGCGCACGGCGGAGCTGCTGGCCGAGGCGTTTCCATCGATCGAGGCGCTGATCGAGGCCACCGACGAGGAGCTGACGGCGGTGCACGAGGTCGGGGAGCAGGTGGCGGCGTCGATCCGGCAGTTCTTCGAGCAGAAGGAGAACCGCGCGCTCGTCGATCGCCTTCGCGCCAATGGTGTCGCCATGCTGCCCGGCCCGCCGCGGCCGCGGGCGGCGGCGGGACCGTTCCGCGGCCTGGGGTGCGTCGTCACCGGGACCGTACCGGGCTTCTCGCGGGACGACATAAAGAGGATGATTCGGGCCGGGGGAGGGCGGGTGACCGAATCGCTCTCGAAGAAGACCGATTTGCTGATCGCCGGCGCCGATCCGGGTTCGAAGCTTTTGAAGGCCCGCTCCCTGGGGGTGCGGATCATGGAAGCGGACGAGTTCGTGCGCCTCGTGGGAGGACGCCCGGGGACGGAGGAGTGATGGCGGAAGGGCGCGGGCAGGTGGTGGTGATCGACGACGACGAGGGTAACAGAAAGAGCACCGAGCTGGCCCTGCGCAAGGACGGCTACGACGTCGTGTCGTATGGGTCCGGTGAGGCCGGACTGGAGCACCTGCGCGCGCACGGGGCCGACCTGCTGGTCACCGATCTCCGCATGCCCGGGATGAACGGGCTCGAGGTCCTGAAAGAGGCCCGCGCCATCGACGCCGGCATCGGCGTGCTGGTGATCACCGGCTTCGGCTCCGTCGAATCGGCGGTCGACGCCATGAAGCAGGGGGCCGACGACTATCTGCAGAAACCGGTGAACCTCGTCGAGCTCCGGAAGCGGGTCGCGGTGGCGGTCGAAAAGCGCCGGCTGGCGCAGGAGGTGGTGCAGCTCAAGGAGCGCCTGGAGGAGAAGTTTTCTTTTGGCAGCATCATCGGCGCCTCCCGGTCGATGCAGCAGATCCTGCACCAGCTCTCCCTGGTGGCGCCGACCCGGAGCAGCGTCCTGATCGTCGGCGAGAGCGGCACCGGCAAGGAGCTGATCGCCAACGCCCTGCACCAGCACTCGCCGCGCAAGGAGGCCCGCTTCGTGGCGGTCAACTGCGCCGCCATTCCACCCGACATCCTGGAGAGCGAGATGTTCGGGCACGAGCGCGGCGCGTTCACCGGCGCCGTGCAGCGCAAGATGGGCACCTTCGAGGCGGCCGATCGCGGCACCCTGTTCCTGGACGAGATCGGCGAGCTGCCGCTCGCGCTGCAGGCGAAGCTGTTGCGCGTCCTGGAGGAGCGTTCGTTCATGCGCGTGGGGGGGACCGAGACCATTCGCGTCGACGTGCGCATCATCACCGCCACCAACGCCGACCTCGAGGCCCGAGTGAGCGCCGGTACGTTCCGGAGCGATCTTTACTATCGCCTCAAAGTGGTGACCATTCTCATCCCGCCGCTGCGCGAGCGGCTGGAGGACATTCCCCTCCTGGCGCACCGCTTCTTCTCCGCTTTCAAGGAGGAGAACCAGCGCCCGCGGCTGTCCCTGGATCCGGAGGTGGTCGCCGCGATGCAGCGCGTCCGGTGGGACGGCAACGTGCGGGAATTGAGAAATCTCATGGAGAGCCTGGTCGTCCTGGCGCCCCAGGACACCGACCGCATCAGGCTCGAGGACCTGCCGGAGGGCTACCGCCTCCCGGGTCCGCAGGCGCCGCGGGCCCGTCCGGTGCCGTCACCGTCCGCGACGGCACCCCGCACCATGGACGAAATTGAAAAGGAAGCGATCCTCCGCGCCCTGGAGCAGACGGGGGGAAACCGGACCCGCGCGGCCGAGCTGCTCGGCATCGGGCTGCGCACCCTGCAGAGGAAGCTGCGCGACTACGGGCAGCCGGAATAGACTCGGACATGCTCCTCAGGGCGCCAGAATGGCGCGACGGGGCAGTGAACCGGGCGTGACCAGGGCGTCCTGAAGCCCGGCCGGTTCGAATCGATTGGAGTTGGGCGCCCTCGCAACCTGTCCAACCGTGGCACACCTCTTGCTGATCGACCCGGCCTCCATGTTGGACGGAACTCAGAAAACCATCACGGTAATTGAGGATGACCCGGCGGCGCTGCGCGCCTACGGTCGTCTCCTGGCGCGCCTCGGGCACGAGGTGCGGCTCTATTCCGACGCGGCGACCGCCCTCGCCGACGAGCCGGGGATGAAACGGTCGGACCTGCTCATCCTCGATCAGCAGATGCCTGGGATCCATGGTCTCGAGCTGGTGGAGGAGCTGCACCGGCGTGGTCTCTGGTCGGAGCGATCCGGCGCTCCCAGGATGCTTCTGGTGACCGCCTTCGCCGATGCCGCGCTGCGCTGCCGCGCGGCGGGGCTGGGGATCACCGCCATCCTGGACAAGCCGGTCGATCCGGTCGTTCTGCTCGGACGGGTGGAGCACGTCCTGTCCTTGACGCCCGGAATCACGCCACCCTATACTGCTGATTCCTCAACACCATCTCTCCCTGGCGGGATCAAGGAGTCTCCTTCAATGAAGAGGCATGGTCAGCTGTTCACGCTGGCGCTCATCGCAGCCGGCTCGGTGATCTTCGGGATGGTCCTGGCGGGAGGATTGAACCTCACGCTGCCGGGCCGAGCGGCCGAGACCGCGGACTCCGAGGACCGTCCGCTGCACGCCGCCGCGCGCGCCCAGATGGCGGCGGGCCAGGGACGGGGGCCATCCGCCCCGGTCAGCTTCGCCGACATCGCCGAGCGCGTCAATCCGGCCGTCGTCGGGATCACCGCCACCGAGGTGCAGGAGCACAAGGATCGCAAGCAGCCGTTCCACGGCGACCCGTTCGAGTTCTTCTTCGGCCCCCAGGGGCCGCAGGGGCCGCAGGGACCGCGCCGGCGCGCGCCGCAGGGCCAGGATCAGGACCAGGAGGAGCCGGACATCGAGCAGAGCGGCGGGTCGGGCTTCCTCATCAGCGACGACGGCTACATCATGACCAATTACCACGTCGTGGAGGGGGCGACGAAGATCAAGGTCAACATCACCGCCGACCGGCGCGACTACACCGCCGAGGTGGTCGGCACCGACCCGAGCTCGGATCTGGCCCTCATCAAGATCAACGTCGACAAGAAGCTCCCCTTCCTGACCATGGGCGACTCCGAGGCGCTGCGCATCGGCGACTGGGTCATGGCGGTCGGCAACCCGCTGCAGTACGAGCACACCGTCACCGTCGGTGTCGTCAGCGCGAAGGGGCGGCAGCTGCGCGGGCTGTCGCGCGACTTCTCGCTCGATTCCTTCATCCAGACCGATGCGGCGATCAACTTCGGCAACTCCGGCGGCCCCCTCATCAACATGGCCGGCGAGGTGATCGGCGTGAACACCGCCATCAGCAGCGTCGGGCAGGGGATCGGGTTCGCGGTGCCGGCCAGCATCGCCAGTGAGGTCCTCTCGCAGCTGCGCTCCAAGGGCAAGGTGGCGCGCGGCTATCTCGGCATCACCGTCGGCGAGATCACCCCCGACGTCCAGGAGGCGTGGGCGCTCAAGGACGATCACGGGGCGCTGGTGCAGTCGGTGTCCGCCGGGATGCCCGCCGCGGTGGCGGGCGTGAAGGCCGGAGACATCATCACCGCCATCGACGGCAAGGCGGTCGCCAGCAGCGAAGAGGTGGTGCATCTCATCTCCTCGAAGGAGCCGGGCTCCAAGGTGCGCCTGACCGTGCAGCGCGGCGGCAAGGAGATGAACGTGACCGCCAGCCTGGGCGACCGGCCGAGCGATGTCGGCACGGCGAAGCGCCAGGGCGCCCCCTCCGACGAGGCCCCCGAGGAGCAGAACGAGACCACCCTCGGGATCACCGTCGAGGAGTTGTCGCCGCAGATTCTGCAGGAGCTGCAGATGCCGCGCGAGACGCAGGGTGTCGTCGTGACCCACGTGGCGCGCGTCTCCGAAGCCTGGGAGAAGGGGGTCGGCGACGGAGACGTGATCACCGAGGTGAATCGCGTCCCGGTGGCCGGGCTCGCCGACTACCGCCGCGAGATCCGCA
>JAYUCR010000236.1:0-4448 GCA_043740165.1 Acidobacteriota bacterium
ACGTGCCACGCATCCGCTTCGGGAGCGAGGGTGAAGGAGAGCCGGATTTCGGCCGGCGGCGAGCCCGCCTGACGATAGCTCCAGAGGGCGGTGAGCACCGCGAGTCCGTCGGTCCTGGCCCGCTCCGCCCGCTCGAGGATCTGAAAGCGCGCCGTGGTGCGGCCGCGGAACAAGCGGCGCAGAAGGATCTGCATCTGATCGGCGCCGTAATAACCGTCCTCCACCCCGAGCGGGGCGCACGCGACGTAGGTCTTCATGCGCACCGAGAACACCGCCGCCAGCTGGCTGGCGTCGGCGCGCGCGAACCCGGCGGCGATCGTGTCTTGGAGGCGCTGCAGGCGGTCCTCCCCCTGCGACGCCGAGGCGGGAGAATGGGTCGCCGTGGCCGAAAGGGCCAAGGCGAACAGGATGAGCCGGGTATTCTTGAGCGGATGAAAGGATTTCATCGAAAGCCCCGTGGGCCGATGTATTGTACCGTTTGCAGCCGGTTTGCTAGTACCGGCGTTTCTCGAGGGCAGGTTGCGCGCAGCGATCGTCTCATCCGGATCCGGATTGCAGGGGGGCGACCTCCCCGTCGCGGACGGAGTCCGGCCGGACGAGGTGCTCGACACGGTCGGGCTCTTCTGCCCGGTGCCGATCCTCCGCACCTCCGAACGGATCCGGCGCATGCCGGCCGGCGGAATCCTGGAGATCCGGTCGGACGACCGGGTGATCCTGATCGACCTGCCGGCCTGGTGCCGCTCGCACGGGCACCACTATCTGGGCTCGCGGCAGACGGCGGGTACATGGCGACTGTTCGTCAGAAAGGCGTGATCAGCATGGCGATCCCGACAGCGGCACCGGAGCGGCGCATCAAGGCGATCGGTCTCATCTCCGGCGGACTCGACAGCACGCTGGCGGCGCGTGTCCTCCTCGAGCAGGGCCTCGACGTCGTCGGCCTGCATTTTTCGACCGGCTTCTGCATGAACGACCATCGTCGCGCGCTGGCCCGGCCGGACGAGGAGCCGCGGCGGATGCGCAACGAGGGGCTGCGCGCCGGCGCCGACCTCGGCATCCCGATCGAGGTGCTCGACGCCGGCGAGGCCTATCTGAAGATGGTGCTCAACCCGAAGCACGGCTACGGCAAGCGGGCCAACCCGTGCATCGATTGCCGCATCTTCATGATTCACGGCGCCGCCGACTACATGCGCGAGCATGGCGGCGATTTCGTGTTCACCGGCGAGGTCCTCGGGCAGCGCCCGATGTCGCAGCACATGCAGGCGCTGCGGCTCATCGAGAAGGAGTGCGCTCTCGAGGGCCGGCTCCTGCGGCCGCTGTCGGCGCAGCATCTTCCCCCGACCCTGCCGGAGATCAACGGCTGGGTCGATCGGGAGCGCCTCCTGGGGATCTCCGGCCGATCGCGCAAGGAACAGATCGCCCTGTCGGAGCGCTTCGGCCTGAGCGATTTCCCGCAGCCCTCGGGCGGATGCTGCTTCCTGGCGGATGAGAATTTCGCCAAGCGCTTTCACGACAAACGCGATCACACGCCGGTGGACCAGATCCGGCGGGAGGAGCTCATCTTGTTGAAAGTGGGGCGCCACTTCCGGCTGACGCCGGCGATCAAGATCATCGTGGCGCGTGATGCCTCGGAGAACCAGTTCCTCGGGCGGTTCGAGAGCCTTGGATGGCGGTTCGAAGCGCTCGACTGCGGCAGCCCGATCACGCTCGTGGAAGGGGACCCCGACGTGGAGGTCCGCCGCCTGATCGCTTCGATCACGGCGCGCTATTCCGATCGCCGGCACGAGCCGCTGGTCGAGGTGGCGGCGCGGCGGGATGCGATCGAGGAGCGCCTCCACGTTCCGCCGGCGGCGGACGAGAGCCTGGAAGCGTATCGAATCTAGAGTGTTATAATCCCGGCCCCGTGGGCCGTTAACTCAGCGGGAGAGTGCTATCCTCACACGGTAGAAGTCGCTGGTTCAAATCCAGCACGGCCCACCAGGCTTCATCCCCACATCATGCAGGACGTGGGCGGATAGCTCAGCTGGGAGAGCGCCGCGTTCGCAACGCGGAGGTCGAGGGTTCGATCCCCTTTCCGTCCACCATTTTTCCTCCTTCACCATTTTCCGACGCTTATTTTCTGCGAGGATGACCGCGCGGCGGAGCGCGCCGGACGCCGGATGCGTCCGCATTGACAGCGATCGCGGCGACGCTTATATCTACCGGCATCCGATCAGGAGGACCTCCCGTGGAACGAGCCCTCGACCCGCGCCGCGGACGCTTCGTGTGGACGGAGCCGCCGGACGAATGGAGCCTGCCGCGTTGCCCGCGGTGCGGCGTCGGCGATCTGCTGCGGGCACGGCTGCAGCGCGGGCCGGGCCGGGAGGCCCTGGTCGATTACTGCGCCGGAGTGTACGACCGCGCCCGCCGCCATCGAGCAGCGCCCGGCTGCGGCTACAGCGGGCTGCGGGACGCCGACGGCTCCTAGGGCGCTCCCGCGGAGGCCGCCGCCTTGGCGCGCGCCGCCGCGAACTCGTCGCCGGGATTCCACTGCGGCATCTGCGGCGCTTCCGCGACGTGCCAGCCGATGTCCATGGCGATGCGCGCGGCGGCGGCGGCGCCGGAGAGATCGAAGCCGGGGTCGTACTCGTCCTTGGGGCGGTGGTAACGCTTCGCCTCGTAATCGTCCCAGATCTTCTGGCCGAACCCCTCCGGTTTCCCGACGTACTCGTTTCCCGGATCGAGGCTGAAGGCCGGGATCCCCACCTTGGCCAGGCTGAATTGGTCGGAGCGGTAGAACGAGCCCTGCTCCGGATGCGGGTCGGGCACGATGCGGAAGTTCAGGTCGCGCGACGCCGCGGCGACGTCGGCCTTCAAGGTCGAACGGTCGGCGCCGAGGAAGGTGAAGTCGCGCGGTTCGCCCCAGACCGGCAGTCCGTCCATGTTGATGTTCGCGGCGGTGCGCTGCGTCGGCACGACCGGATGGGAGGCGTAATACTCCGAGCCGCGCAGCCCCCCTTCCTCGGCGGCGCAGGCGATGAAGAGCACGCTGCGCTTCGGGGCCTTCGGCAGGAGGGTGAAGGCGCGCGCGGTCTCGATCAGCGTCGCCACCCCCGAGGCGTTGTCGGCGGCGCCGTTGTAGATGGCGTCCCCGTCTTCGGGAGCCCCGACGCCCAGGTGGTCGTAATGCGCCGTGTAGATCACCGCTTCCGATCGCCGCTCGGGATCCGCTCCCGGCAGGCGGCCGATAACGTTCCATGTGGTGATCGGCCGGACCCGGGACACCAGGTGCGCGGCGAGCGTCAGGGGCAGCGGAACGGGGTGGAAATCGCGCCGCCCCGCCGCGGCGCGGAGCGCGTCGAAGTCCTGCCCTCCGGCCTTGAGCAGGCGCCGGCCGAGATCCTCGGTGACCCAGGAGGCGAACGACAAGGGTGCCGGGCTGCCGGGTCCCAGGGCGACGAAGGGGCGCTCGCGGCCCCACGAGTTGCGCACCACGTTCCAGCCGTAGCCGGCCGAGGCGTCGGTGTGGATCAGGATCGCGCCCTTCGCCCCGGAGCGGGCGGCGCTCTCGTACTTGTAGGTCCAGCGGCCGTAATAGGTCAGCGCGGGGCCGCCGAACAGCGCCGGATCGTCGGAAGGAGGATCGTTCACCAGGAGCACGAGCACCTTGCCCGCCACGTCGGCGCCCTTGAAGTCATCCCAGTTGAGCTCCGGGGCGATGATCCCGTACCCGGCGAACACCAGGGGGGCCTCGAGGTCGCTGGTCTCCTGCTGCGTCTCGCTGCTGGCGACGTAGTCCTTCAGGATTTCGGGCTGAAAGGTTTCGCCGGGGGCGCGGATCGTCACCGTGCTGGCCGGCAGCGTCTCGCCGCCGACGAGCGGCACCTCCTGCAGGTACGAGGTCGCGGAGGCCCCGGGCAGCAAGCCGAGCTGGCGGAAGCGGGTCTCGATGTAGAGCGCGGCCAGCTGCCCGCCCCTCTGCCCGGTCCCTCGCCCTTCCAGGAGATCGTCCGCGAGGAAGCGCAAGTCGGTGCGGATCCTTTCCGGGTCGATCGCCTTGAGCGCGCGCGACAGATCGTCGGGTGTCGAGGGCGGGGCCGGGGAGGCCGACAGCCCCGCGCAGGCGAGTAGAGCGATGGTGACGACGGTTCGAGCCTGAATCATGAGCGGCCTCTCCTTGGTTTCGTGCGTCCGGGATGGGATCGATGCTGGCGGGCCGGCCCCGGCCCTGCGACAGGTCTGGGTGGTGCGGACGGGGCCGGGTAGCGCACGCGCTCGAGGAACAACCCCGAAGGCGGGGCGGTCCACTGCGCCGGCTCGGTGCTCGGCTCGGCCAGGAACCGGCGCATGGCCTCCTCGGGCAAGCGTCCCAGCCCGATCTGCGCCAGTACCCCGACGATGCGGCGCGCCATCCGCGGCAGGAAGTGATCGGCCTCGATCACGCAGGTGACCAGGAAATCGCCGGAGCGCAC
>JAYUCR010000237.1:0-10737 GCA_043740165.1 Acidobacteriota bacterium
CGATGCGCGGCCGAAGACCGCGCCGGCACCCTGGCCTGGATCGGAGTGGTGGCGGCCTCGGCCCTTGCCCGGCGGCGATCATCGGCCGCCTTCGTCGGAGCCCCGGGAAGCCGTCGCGACCCGGGACGGCCGCGCGCCCTTCGTGGGGCTCCTGATCTTCATCCTCATCCTGTTGCTCGCGCCCCAGGCATGGTTTCCATTCCTGGCGCCGTTCCGCCTGGCGCTTCTCGCGGCAGGCCTCGCCGTGGCGGCGCACGTGCTGGAGCGATTTCTCGCCGGCCGGCCGCTCACCATCGTCACGCGGGAGATCGTGCTCGCCGCGTGCCTGGGCGGCTGGGCCGTCCTGACCGTGCCGATGTCGTACTGGCCGGGAGGCAGCATGGCCTTCCTGCTGGGCCTCTTCCTGAAGTCGCTGATCATTTTCTGGCTGGTCGCCAACCTCGTGAGCACACAGGCGCGGCTCCGGGCCGTGGCTCTGGCGTTCGTCATCGCCAGCGTTCCTCTGGCGGCGACCGCCATCGTCCACTTCGTGTCGGGGGACATTGCCGCCGGGGGCGGCTACCGGGACGTCCGGCGGATTGTCGGCTACGACGCGCCGCTGACCCAGAATCCCAACGATCTCGCCCTGACGCTCAACCTGCTCCTGCCGTTCTCGGTGGCGCGCCTGGTGCGATCTCGCAACATCCTTCCCCGGACGATGCTGGCCGCGGTCATCGCGCTCGTTGTCGCCGCCATCGTCCTGACCTTTTCACGCGCCGGGTTTCTGACCCTCGCGATGACTCTCGTCTTCTACCTCCTCCAGCTCTACAAGAGCGAGCGGCGCGGCTGGGCGGTGGCCGTGGTGCTCCTGGCGCTGCTGGCCCTCCCGCTCCTGCCCGGGTCATACCTCGGCCACATGGAGACGATCACGGACATCCATTCCGACGCGAGCGGCTCCGCCCAGGCGCGCTGGGCGGGGATGGTGGCGGCGACGAAGCTCGCCCTGGCGCATCCGCTCATCGGGGCCGGAGCGGGCATGAACCTGCTGGCCCTCAACGAAGCGCAGGGTCCGTCCTGGAAGGAAGTGCACAATGTCTACCTGGAGTACGCCGTCGATCTCGGGCTGCCCGGGTTGCTCCTCTTCGTGGCCCTGTACTGGTCCAGCTACTCGAAAGTGCGGAAGGCACGGCGCGTCGCGGCGGGGACTCCCGGCCTCGAGGACCTGCTTCACTACGGCGGGGCCGTGCAGGCCAGCCTGATCGCGTTCGCCCTGGCGGGCATGTTCCATCCGGTCGGGTATCACTTCTACTTCTACATCCTCGCGGGCCTGGCGGTGGCCCTCGGGACGATCCGATCGGCGGAGGCGTGCCCTGTCACGCATTAAGGTTCTCGAGTTCGTCACCGGCTTCCATGTGGGCGGCACCGAGCGGCACGTGTCGCATCTGGCCGCGCGCCTGGATCCTTCCCGTTTCGAGGTCCACGTCGCCTGCCTGCAGCGGCAAGGGGGATTGTTCGGCGAGATGTCCTCGAGCGGGCTCCCCCTGACCTCGTACGCGATCACCAGCTTTCTTCGTCCGGAGACCCTTCGGCAACAGAGACGTTTCACCAGGTATCTCAAGGACAACGCGATCGACATCGTGCATGCCTACGGCTTCTATCCCATCGTGTTCGCGGTTCCGGCCGCCCGGCTGGCGGGATCGCCGATTGTGGTGGCGTCGATCCGGGACAATGGAGATCAATGGACGGCGGCACAGCGGTTCGTCCAGATGTGCGTCGGCCGGCTGGCCGACTGCATCCTGGTCAACGCCGCCGCGGTTCGGACGAGCCTGGCGGCGAAGGGCTATTCGCGCCGGGCGATCGCCGTCATCCGGAACGGCGTGGACGTCGATCGCTTCACGCCCCGCCCGCACGACGAGGGGCTTCGGGTCGCCTTGGGCCTCCCGCCGCGCGCGCCGCTGATCGTGGTCGTGTCGCGGCTGAACCCGCTCAAAGGGGTCGATGTCTTCCTGGATGCCGCCCGGATCCTGGCGAAGCGATTCGAGGAGCTGCGCTTCGTGATTGTCGGATACGGACCTTCCAGGGACGAGCTCCAGGCGAAGGCTCGCCGGTTCGGGCTGGCAGACGTCGTCGCGTTCGAGGGCGCGCGACTGGACGTCGCCGCGATCCTTTCGCAGGCCACCGTCTCGGTCGCTCCGTCCCTGAGCGAGGCCATGCCCAACGTCGTTCTCGAGTCGATGGCCGCGGGCGCTCCGATCGTGGCGACGCGGGTCGGCGGGACGCCCGAAGTCGTGGAGGACGAAGTGAACGGTCTTCTGGTGCCGCCCTGCGACGCGCCGGCCCTGGCCACCGCGATCGGAAGGCTGCTGATGGATCCGGCGCTCGGGGAGCGCCTGGGGAAGGCGGGCCGGGCCCGGATGGTCGACTCCTTCTCCGTGCCGCGCATGGTCCGCGAGACCGAAAACCTCTATACGGCGCTCCTCAACGGCGAGCGCACCCCGGCGATGCGCCCCGAAAGCCAGATCGCGATGACCCAGGCACCACCCCGGGCCGTGATGGCCCGCCGGCGCAGGGAGCTGTGGGAGTTGTCCCGTGGGTGGACCCCGCCATGAGCCCGGTCCATTCGAATGTTGAGTTCGTCCACAAACAAGAGGAGGAACCAAAATGCTCGAGACCCTGATCGTCGTTCTGGTCGTTCTATGGCTGCTGGGCATGGTGTCCTCGTACACCATGGGGGGATTCGTTCACGTCCTTCTGGTCCTGGCCCTCATCGTGCTTCTGCTGCGCGTCTTTCGAGGTCAGAGACTGGCCTGAAGAACCAATCGTTCGCGCGGTTTCCCCGGGGCTCCGCCCGTGAAGCGAAGCCCCGGGAATTCGAATGGGAGAGAGTGCGATGAGCATTGTCAAAGTGATCGCCATCGGGCTGATCGTGGCGGGGATCGTGGGGCTGGCCTATGGCAGCTTCACCTATACCAAGGAAAGCCACAACCTCAAGGTGGGTAGCCTGGAGCTGTCGGTCAAGGACAAAGAGACGGTCAACATCCCGGCCTGGGCCGGCGCCGGCGCCGTTGTGGCCGGCACGCTGCTGTTATTCGTGCGCGGGAAGAATCCATAGAAGAGATGTCCGGAGCACAACCAACTCAGGTGAATGACATGAAAGCAAGACACGCTCGAAGCACCGTCGTGATGGGATGTCTCCTGGCCGTAATGGCCGCTGCCGGAGGGATCTCCTCCGCCCAGACCAGGATCAAGCCGGGTTTCAATCTTTTCTCCGTGGCCCAGGACAAGGAGATCGGGCAGAAATCCGCGGCCGACGCGGAGCGCCAGCTGCCCATCCTCCATGACCGCTCGGTCGAGAACTACGTGACGGCGATCGGGAAGCGTCTCGCGGCCGTCGCCCCCGGGGCGGATTACGCGTACCAGTTCAAGGTCGTGAACGCCTCCGACATCAATGCGTTCGCGCTGCCAGGCGGATACCTGTACTTCAACCGCGGCCTCATCGAGGCCGCCAAGACCGAAGGGCAGCTCGCGGGCGTCATGGCCCACGAGATCGCGCACGTGGCGCTGCGGCACGGCACCAATCAGGCGTCGAAGGCCTACCTCGGCCAGACGGGGCTCGGAGTGCTGGGAGGTCTCCTGGGCAGCGACAACAGCTCGACCGACAAGACGATCAATGCCATCGGGGGATTCGGGCTGAACGCGATGTTCCTGAAGTTCAGCCGCACGGACGAGGAGCAGGCGGACGTCGTGGGTGCGCAGACGATGGCCAGGGCGGGATACAACCCGCAGGACATGGTGGACTTTTTCGAGATGTTGCGGGCCACGCAGGCGCGCGATCCGGGCAAGGTGGAGCAGTTCTTCAGCAGCCACCCCGCTCCCAAGGACCGCGCCACGCGTATCAGGAATGAGATGAAGTCCTTGACGGTCAGGACCACGCCGCCGGTCGGCGGCTTCCGACAGGCCAAATCCACGCTCCAGGGGATGCCCCCGGCGCAGTCGTCGCAGCAGATAGCAGCGGCGAAGCCCAGCACCTCAGGGACACAAGGATTGACGGCCGGCGGGGGCCGCGTCGCCGAGGTCAACGTCGACCGCCCTTCCACGAGCTTCCGATCCTTCGAGCAGCGCACCGGATTCTTCCGCGTCGACTACCCGGCAAACTGGGTGGTCTACGAGGGGGCGACCGGGTACGGCGCCACCATCGCTCCTCCCGGCGGGTACGTCGACACGGGAGGCCAGGAACGGGACCTGGTCTACGGTGTGATCATCAACCACTACGATCCGATCGATCGCGACGCCACCGATCGCTTCGGGAGCGGCGGCCCCGCGGACTATGGCACCGGCTTCATCGACGACAGTGGTCGCTCGGTCAGCCGCACCAACCTCGCCCAGGCCACGAACGATCTCCTCGCGCAGATCGTCCGGTCCAACCCCAACCTGAAAGTGGTCCCGAATTCGCAGCGCACCGACACGATCAGCGGCGCGGCGGCTCTCTCCCTGGTTCTTTCCGGCCCGTCGGGTGTGACGCGGCAGGAAGAGCGCATCACGGTGTTCACCCGCGAGCTCACCGATGACGACGTCATCTACGCGCTCTTTATCGCTCCCGGCCAGGACTATGGCGAGCTGAGCAAGACGTTCGATCGCATGATTGCCAGCCTGGACGTCAACGAGCGGGCGGCACACCGGTAATCGGACGACCCGGGCGGGTGCTCCAAATCCACATGCTCACCACAGCGACTTCCCTCAGGCCGAGCCGGCCCCTCTCTTGCGCGATCCAGGTGATCGCGGACGCGGAGGATTTCCGGCAATTGCGCCCCGAGTGGGAGGAGCTCCTCTCCACGAGCCGGTCCGACTCCCTGTTCCTGACGTGGGAGTGGATGTTCGCGTGGTGGACGCACCTGTCCGGCCGGCGCCGGCTGTCGATTCTGGCGGTGCGGTCGCGAGGCGAGCTGATCGCGATCGCGCCGCTGGCGCTCCGGCCTCCCGACTATGGGCGCCTGACACCGTTTCGATCCCTGGAGTTCCTGGGCTCGGGGACCGTCGGTTCCGACTACCTGGATCTGATCGTCCGGGCCGGAGAGGAGCCGCGGGCCCAGGAGGCGCTCGCGGATCATCTGGACGGCGGCAAAGTCATGCTCGAGCTGGCGCAAATCCGGAACGCTTCCTCCCTGGCCTCCGATCTGGCGGGGCGGCTCGAGGGGCGTGGTTGGGGCCTGTCGCGCTCCACGACGGCGGTATGCCCCTACATCGACCTCTCGGGCCGGACCTGGTCCTCGTACCTGGCCGGTGTCGGCCCGGCGCACCGTTACAACCTCCGGCGTCGCCAGCGGAACCTGGAGGAATCCTCGGAGCTGCAGTTCACCGAAGCGCGCAGCGACGAAGAGCGGCGCGAGTATCTGGGTCACCTGATCGCCCTTCACGACCTGCGATGGAAGGGGCGGGGCCAGCCGGGGGCCTTCGAGGCGCGTGGCCTGCTCGCTTTTCACGAGGATTTCAGCGCTCTGGCCCTTCGGCGCGGCTGGCTTCGTCTGTTCCTGCTGCGACTCGGTGGCAGACCCGTCGCGGCTCTCTACGGATTTCGCTACGGCCGCACCTTCTATTTCTACCAGTCGGGGTTCGATCCGGCCTGCGCCAAGCAGAGCGTCGGGCTCGTGGCCATGGGCCTGACGATCCGGAGAGCGCTGGAAGAAGGGGCCTCGGAGTTCGATTTTCTGCACGGCGACGAGACGTACAAGTCCCTGTGGGCGCGGGTGTCGCGGGAGATCGGACGGCTGGAGATCTATCCGCCGCGCGCCCGCGGCGCCGTCCGCAGGGGAGTGAAGGACCTCGAACGCGGCGCCCGACGGCTGGCGCGGAGAGCGCTGCCCCGCCCGCTGTCGGATTGGATCGCCGCGGCTCTCGACCATCGCACAAGGGAGACACGCACGTGATCCGAGGCCTCTTAAAGTCCGGGTTGGCGCTGGGCCTGAGCCACAGCCGCGCCACGGCATTGCTGGGCATCGGGCGGGGATCGAGCCAGCGGCCTCTCGTTGTCGGATACCACAGGGTGGTCGAGGACTTCGATGCAAGCGCCAGGACCGCCATCCCTTCGATGTTGATCAGCGCGGGCATGCTGGAGAAGCATCTGGACTGGCTGGCCCGGCACTACCGTCTGGTCTCCCTGACTGAGCTGGGGAAATGCCTCGAGGAGGGGAGCCCGACCACCGGGATGGCCGCGATCACGTTCGACGACGGCTACCGGGACGTCTACGAGCACGCCTTCCCGATCCTCAAGCGCAAGGGGATCCCCGCGGCGATCTTCGTCGTGGCCAATCTGATTGGCACCTCGGAGGCGATGATCCACGACCGGCTGTACGATCTCCTCCAGCAGGCGCTGTCGGTCTCGACCATCCCCGCGGACCTGCTCGCCGGCCTGCACCGGGAATGCGGTCTCCGTATGCCCGACGCCTTCAGCCTGGAGCATGCGGGCCGCAACACCTTCGCGGCCACGCGCCTGTTCCTCGATGTTCTCCCGCAGCTCGACGTCCGGTCCGTCATCGCGGCGCTCGAAAGCCGCTTCGGCGCCGAGGTACATGATGGCGGATTGCCGCTCACCTGGGAGATGGTCCACGAAATGCGCCTCGCGGGTGTGACATTCGGCTCGCACAGCAGCACCCACGCCCTGCTCACCCATGAGGACCAGGAACGGAAGGACGACGAGATCTCGGGATCGCGCCGGCTCCTCGAGGAGCGCCTCGGGGCGCGCGTCGATCATTTCGCCTACCCCGACGGCCGCTTTGACTCGGCGACGGTGAGCACCATCGCCGCGGCGGGCTACCGCTTCGCCTACACCATCTGCGGGCACCGCGATCCGAAATCCCCGCTTCTGACGCTGTCGCGCAGGATCCTCTGGGAACGCGCCTGCGTTGACGCCCGCGGGGCCTTCTCAGGGGCGGTCCTGGACTGCCTGGTCAGCGGCGTGTTCGACATCATGTCCCCCTGCCCCATGGGTCACGGGCCGGGGATCGGGGGCTGGCCGCTTCTGCGAGCGGCATGGAGCGGGGCGACGCCATGACCCCACCCGAGAAGGCACACGCGGCGCCGTTCGGACCCGAGATCCAGCTGATGCTCGGCAGGAGCGCCGGCTTCGCGGTGTCGTTCTTCATCCCGGTGGTCCTGGTCCGCATGTTCGACCAGGCTGCATTCGGAACCTACAAGCAGCTCTTCCTCGTCCTGTCGACTTTGTATCTCATCACGCAGGGTGGCATGGCCGAGAGCCTCTTCTACTTTGTTCCCCAGGGGCGCGAGCGTGGCGGGCGATACGTGGCCAACGCCGCGCTCTGCCTGGGCGCTCTGGGGCTGGTGTCGGGGCTGCTGGTATGGATGGAAGCGCCGCGGATCGCGGCCTGGATGAACAACGACGCCCTGGCAAGTCTCCTCCCGTGGATCGGCGCGATCCTGTTTCTGATGCTGACCGCGGCGGGCCTTGAGATCGTCATGATCGCCCGCGGGCGCTATCTCTGGGCGGCGGCGTCGTACGGGTTGTCGGACCTGGCGCGCTCCCTGATGTTCATTGTCCCGGCGATTCTCACGCGCAGGCTGGAATGGGTGCTCGCGGGCGGAGTGGTGTTCGCCGGGCTGCGCGCCGCGGCGGCGCTCGGCTACTTCGCGCGTGAGTTCGGGAGCACGCTGCGCCCGGGCTCGGCGCCGCTCAAGACGCAGCTCTTCTATGCGCTGCCGTTCGGCGCCGCGGTCCTGGTCGAGGTGCTCCAGGGCAACATCCACCAATACGTCATCGCCGCGCGGTTCGACGCGGCGACCTTCGCCATCTATGCGGTCGGCTGCCTGCAGATCCCGTTCGTGGACTTCGTGGCGGGCCCGGCCGGTAACGTGATGATGGTGCGCATGAGCGAGAAGCTCGTGGAGAAGGACCATGCCGCGGTGGTGGCCCTGTGGCACCAGACGACGCTTCGACTGGCGATGGTGTTCTTCCCCATGGTGGCGCTCGTCCTGGTGCTGGCCCGCGATTTGATCGTCATCCTGTTCACGCCCGCGTACGTGGCCAGCGTTCCGATCTTCATGGCGTGGACCCTCTCGATCCTGTTCGCGGTGCTGCAGACCGACGGTGTGCTTCGGGTGTACGCGCAAATGCGCTTCCTGCTGCTGGTGAACATCGTGCGCCTCGTGCTGATCGTCGGGTCCATCTACTGGTTCCTTTCGATCTTCGGCCTGCTGGGCGCCGTCCTCGTGACCCTGTCCGGCGTGGCGGTCGCGAAGGGCCTGATGCTCTTCCGCATGAATCGACTCCTCGGGACGCGCCTGAGCGGTCTTCTTCCCTGGCGCGGCCTTGTGTCGACCGCCGGCCTTTCGATCGTGGCGGCGGTTCCTGCGTGGGCGATCAACGAAGCGCTCGACAGCCATCCGATGGCCGGCGTGCTGGTGGCCGGAGCCACCTACGCGGCGCTCTACCTGGCGGCGTTGTACTGGGTCAAGGGTTGGCCGGGCGCCGCGGGAAGGCGGCTCGAGGCCCTGGGCGTGCAGGGAGGCTGACGCATCCATGTGCGGCATTGCGGGAGTCCTGAATCTCGATGGCGGTCCGGTCGCGCCGTCCGAGGTGAGTCGCATGTGCGACGCGATGCGGCATCGCGGGCCGGACGACGAGGGGGTGCATGCGGGCTCCTGCGCCGTCCTCGGGATGCGCCGGCTCAGCATCATCGATCTCGAGACCGGGCGGCAACCGATCGGCAACGAGGACGGATCGGTCTGGGTGGTGCTGAACGGCGAGATTTACAACTTCCGGGAGCTCCGAAAGGACCTGGAGGGCCGCGGCCATGTCTTCTCCACCCTCACCGACACGGAGACCATCGTCCACCTGTACGAGGAGCACGGCGAACGCTGTGTCGATCACCTGCGCGGCATGTTCGCGTTCGCCGTCTGGGACGAAAAGCGCAAGCGGCTCCTCCTGGCCCGTGATCGCCTCGGGGTGAAGCCGCTGTACTACGCCGAGGTGGCGGGGCGGCTCGTCTTCGCCTCCGAGCTCAAGGCCCTCCTGGATCTGCCCTACGTCCAGCCCGAGATCAACTGGGAATCCGCGAGGCACCTGTTCACGTTCCTCACGACCCCCTCCTCCGAGAGCATCGTCAAGGGGGTCCGCAAGCTTCCGGCGGCGCACATGCTGGTGGCGTCACCAGGCCGCGCGCCGCGGATCACCCCGTACTGGGACGTCCACTTCGCGCCCGATTACGGCCGCACCGTCCCCGACCTCGTCGCCGAACTGCGCTCCCTCCTGGACGAGTCGGTGCGCCTGCGCCTGGTGAGCGACGTCCCGCTGGGTGCCTTCCTGAGCGGAGGGCTCGACTCGAGCGCGGTGGTGGCGACGATGGCGCGTCACGTGACGGGTCCGGTCAGGACCTTCAGCATCGGCTTCAAGGACCCGGCGTACGACGAGAGCGCCCACGCCCGCCGGGTCGCGCGGGAGTTCGGAACCGAGCACCACGAGCTCATCCTGGAGCCCGATGTCCTGGATGTCGTCGAGGACGTGGCCTGGCATCTCGACGAGCCGTTCGGGGACGCCTCCGCCATTCCCACCTACATGGTCTCGAAGCTGGCGGCCGAGCACGTCAAGGTGGTGCTCTCCGGTGACGGCGGCGACGAGGTGTTCGCCGGGTACGACCGGTACGTCGTCGAGGCCGGACGGCGCGCGCTCCGGCTGCCCGCGCCGGCCCGCCGCTCCCTCGGAGCGCTGGCCGCTCTCCTTCCGGATGGGATGAGCGGGCGCAACCTCCTGCGCAACCTGTCGCTCGACGGGCATGACCGCTACCTCGATGCCTCAACGCTGTTCCGTCGCGACGACATGAGACGCCTGTTCCGGCCCGAGGTGTTTCGCCGCATGTCGGCGGGCGACCCGCGAAGCGAGGAGCTTGAGCAACTGGCGCGGGGAGGGAGTCACTGGCAGTCCGCGGCGCAATACCTGGATCTGAAGGCCTACCTGCCCCTCGACATCCTCACCAAGGTCGACCGCATGAGCATGGCGCATTCCCTGGAAGCGCGCGAGCCGCTGCTGGACCATCGGTTGGTCGAGTTCGCTGCGAGAATCCCGCCCGAGCTGACGTTGCGCGCCGGGACGACGAAATGGATCTTCAAGGAGGCGATGCGGGGCATCCTCCCCGACGCGATCATCGACAGGCGCAAGCAGGGATTCGCCGTCCCGCTCGGCCGCTGGTTCCGCGGGAGGCTCGCGCCGTATCTCCGCGATCTGCTCTTGTCGAAGCGCAGCCGCGAGCGGGAGATCTTCAACGCAGCCGAGATCGAGAGGCTCATCCAGAAGCATGAATCAAAACGGGAGCTCGACATGCAGCTCTGGACGCTCCTCTCGTTCGAGCTGTGGTGCCGCGCCTTTGTCGATGCCCGCGCCGTCCGGCAGCAGGAGGTCGCATGCGCCGGCCGCTGATGGCGCTTGGGTCGAGGAGCCTGGGGAGCCGGGAGGTTCGGGCCGCGGGGCTCGAGGAAATGGGTATCAAGCGTAACGGAGGAATATTCCCGTGATCAACGGAGCGAAGGATTTCATTATGCGATTCATTCAGCGTCACAGGATTTCGGCAGCTTCATTTGTGGTCCTGATCGTCGGCCTCGGCGTGCTTGCGTCGTGCAACAGTGGGCTGGACGGGAGCCACCGCATCACCCAGACGATGGACTGCGGGGTGACCCTGGTCGATCTGCAGGGGACCTGGAAGGTTCGGACCGCCAACATGGACTTTGTCTGCCCGGCGGGAACCACCCGGCACG
>JAYUCR010000238.1:0-4440 GCA_043740165.1 Acidobacteriota bacterium
GAGGCGATGTTCGTCGAGCTACTCGAGCAGCAGCGCCGGCTGCTGGGGGAGAACCACACCGCGACTCTCGGCACTCTCTACAATCTCGCGTGCGTGAACGCGCGGCGCGGCGACCGCGCGGGCGCTCTCGACCGGCTCGGCCAGGCGGTCGCACACGGATACTCCCACGCCGACGACATGGCGCAGGATCCCGACCTGAAGTCCCTGCACGCCGATCCCGCCTTCGACGCGATCGTGGCCGGGGCCCGCAAGAACGCGAGCAAGCCACGCTGACGCCTCACGGGAGGACTCCACCGGGGCAGGCCGTGGAGACGATCGGGGTCCCGTCGCTCCGGAATCCGTAGGGGCCGGCGCCGCAGCGGTTGCGAGCCCGAACCAGGTAGTAAAAAACGCCGCCCGCCGGCGGCAGGCTCGCGTCCGCGAGCATGGCGCCGGGGAGGCCGGACGCCACGCACATCGCAACGGACCCCGGCTGGTTCGGATTGGGCGGCTTGAGAACATCGTAGACCGTGTCCGTTCCCGCTCCGGGAATGGCCGAGTCCCACATCAGGCTGACACGGTCGTCGGCGAACGTCACGTTGACGGCTTCACCCGGGACGCGGAAGGCCCCGGGATCGTCGGGGGCGCAATCGCACGCGTCGCCCGACCCGTCCCCGTCGCGGTCGAGCTGAGTCGGGTCGAAATCCGACGGGCAGTTGTCGCAGGCGTCACCGACGCCGTCGCGGTCGGCGTCGGACTGATCGAAATTGTCCCCGCCGGGACAGTTGTCGACGCCGTCCTGAAAGCCGTCACCATCGCTGTCGCCCAGCAGGACGACGGCGAACTCGCCGAGCATCGGCGTGTGCACGACGATCTGGTTGTTCGCCGGATCGGGCTCGGTCGGCAGCGGCTGCCATGCCTCGACCGTCGGGTCGAGCCACAGGAAGCTCAGCTCCGGGATCTGCATGGGGCCGAGGCCGCTGTCGGGTCCGTACGCCACCGTGAGCGTCATCGGCATGTCGAGCATCGAGGCCGCGAACGGCCCCCCGCCCGCGGCGCTCGCGCCGAAGGCGCGCACGTCGAACGCGGCGAGCGGCTTGCCGAGAGACACGTCGTGGGCGGGAACCGTTCGCGGCGTGTACTCTCCGGCGGGATTCGGCAGCGACGAGACGCCCTCGGCCGGCATGTCGATCTGCAGGCCCATCTTCATTCCCTTCGCCAGCTCGATCGTGAAGCCGTGAACCGGGGGCGGCGTCGGCGGCATCGGGAAGTTCCAGGGGACGCCCCGGTACTCGAACGCGCCGGCGTCCCACACTCCATACTGCGGCCGTGAGACGCCACGCTGATCGGGATCCGGGCCCGACATCGGGGTCCCGTGGTTGACGGCGATGCTCCCATAGAGCAGCGCGTGCGTCCAGTTGTGGAGCGAACCGCCGTTGGGCAGCAGCTTGTCCATATTGAGGTTCTGGTTGACGGCGTTGACGATGTTGTTGTTGGCGGGATTCAGGCCGCAGTCGTTCCCGTACTCGACGTTGTACCCGCGATCGATCACCGGCACGTTGCAGCCCAGTCCGCCCAGCCTCTGCGCCATGATGGAGCCGATCATGTCCGCATAACCGGTCTGCGTATCCTCGATGTGCACGCCCTGCGCAAGCGACACATTCCCCTGGTTGTCGGCGATGGTGCTCCACCACACCAGGGCGCTGCCGGAGGAGACGTAGATCCCCTCTCCCCTGCCGAAGCAATGATCGCCGGTCTGACACGCCTGGTAGTTACCCGACACCGTGGAGTTCCAGACCACGACTCGTCCGCCGTTCACATACACGCCGGCCCCGGCCCCGCCTCCGTTGTAGGCGATCAGGCTGTTGTCGATGCTCGCGTAGGCCGGCGCGGCGTCCACGAAAAGCCCGCCGCCGGTGTCGGCGAAGTTGCCCCAGAAAACCATGTCCGAGGCATAGAGTTTCCCCCGGACCGCCGCACCGCCCCCTCCGACCTGGGTGCTCCCCCTGTAGAGATCGAAGGAGTTCATGACGAGCGTCTTCCCTGCCTCGACGGCGAGACAGCGATGGAACATCTGTCCGTCGATCACCGAGTGGTCGACCTGGCTCGTGAAATTCACGTCCCAGCCGCCGGAGATGTTCATGTTCTTGTTCACGTAGACGACCTGGGCGCCGGAACCCGTATAGGGATGCTGGGGATTCAAGGCTGCGTAGATCGTGTCCCAGTCCTGGGCCTTGTTGATCGCCATCGCCCCGTTGATCGTCGCGCAGGCCTGGGCCGGGACCTGACAGGAGTTGCCGTCGTTGCCGCCGTCCTGCGGCACCTTGACGTACCAGACGTGCGGCGGGTTCGGCTGCTCGATCGCTCCGACGTCGCAGGCGGAGCCGAAAGGCCTGACGTTGCCTATTTGATCCCTGGCCGGGCAATTCGAGACATCGCCCGCGTTGATGACCTTGCTCGTCGGGTTGTTCAGCGAAGGCATGTGCGTCCACGTGAAGCTCTTCACGTTCTGACCGTTGGTGTTCTGCGCGATCTGGAGCAGGTCCGGGGGGGTGCTGGGCTGGTCGGAGATCCCGGTCAACTGGCAGCTGCCGTCGCTCGACAGGTTGTGGTCATTGGTGGTGATCGCACCGAAGCACTGCAGGCCGTTGCCGCCGCCGAGCACTCCCGCCACGATGGTATCGCGCAGGCTGATCGTGCCTCCCTGGCTCGAGTTGTAGAGGCCGGCCCCCGGGTTGCCGTTGTTGCGATAGAGCGTGACGAAGTTGAAGTCCGCCGTCCCGCCCGTGTCGTTGTAGAGTCCGCCGCCGCCGCTGGTTGCGGTGTTGCCGCTGAAGGTGCAGTTCTCGAACTTCGCCTTGGCTCCGGAGGCATTGAAGACGGCGCCGCCATTCTGGGCGGAGTTCGCCAGGAACGTGGTGTTGGTGGCGATGAGGGTGCCGGTGTTGTAGACGGCCCCCCCCCACGCCGCCTGGTTGCTCGCCAGGTCGACCTCATCCAGGGTCAGCGTCCCGTTGTTGGCGATGGCGCCGCCGTTGCCGAGGCCCGCGTTGGCGAACTTGAGGTCCATTCCCGTGATGGTGAGCGAGACGTTGGAGGAGACCTGAAACAGCGGCCCCGCCACGTTCCCCACGAGCGCAACGAGCTTCCCCCCGTCGATGGTCGTGTCGGCGGTGATGGCGATCGATGCGTTCAGGGTGATGGTCTTCATCAGGTTGCCGCACCAGAAGTCAACCTTGACGGGGGGTGGACCCAGAAGTGCGGTCTGCAAGGCAAACTGCGTGCAACTGGCCGACGTCCCGGTTCCAACGGTATTGGCCTCGGCCGGCGGCGTGAAGAGAAACGCAAGGACGAGCGCGGCCACAGGCGCGGCCGCTCGGGCCGGAAGGAATCGCTGAGCGTTCATCGGGACGACCTCCTTGTTCTGACCTGACCAGGCTGACGACGGCGCGGCCGGTCCATCGCTGAGGTAAACGCAGAACACAGCGAAACTGCGACATTCCGGGTCGCCGGACGCGGACCACGCGGGGAGGAGGCCGGTCGGGGAGGCCACCGGCCTGGAGCCCCTGGCGTCAGGCCGGGGGGGCTCCCTCGTCGGGATGGGAGATGATTGGTGGAGGCGGCGGGAGTCGAACCCGCGTCCGAAAAAGATCAGCGTGGAACCTCTCCGTGCGCAGCCCCTTTGCTGGCTCTTGCCGGCCGCCCCGCAAAGGGGCAAAGAAGCGGCCAGCCAGCCCATGTGATTTCGCCTTCGGGTACCGGGCGGACCGTCAGGCTATCCCGCAGTGCGACGCTCGTCCGGTTCCCCGCGGGAGAAGGATCCGGCGAACGGGCTGCTTAAGCAGCCAGCGCGAACTGGTTGTTGTTGGCGCTTGGTCTTTCCACCTGATTAACGAGGAGTGGGCCTCGGCACGCTGTCCCAGCCTCAACAGTCCCGTCGAAACCGTTTCGCCCCCATTCCTGGATTGTGAGTTGACGCAGGGAATATAGCATCCGCCCCGGAGGGGGGTCAACGCGCCGGTCAGCGCGGAGGACCGACCGGGACGGGCGGGACGGTCTGCGGCGCCTGATCGGGCTTCGGGGCCAAAGTGGAGTCGCCCGGCGGGTGCGGGCCCTCGAGCCAGGCCATCGCCTGGCTGACCAGCGTGAAATAGGTATCGCGCGCCTGCTTGAACTGGCGATCGGCGCCGACCACCGGCACGTACCTGCGCGGGCCGGAGAGCGACTCCAGGAGCGAACGCGCCTCGCTCAGGGTGTCGAGGGCGCCTTCCATCAGCACCATCGGCATCGGCTTCATCCGCCGCAGCTCCTCGCCGACGTTGAAGGTCTCGTCGGCCGGCGAAGGGAGGCGCAGCTGCACGCTGGCGCGGTAGATCACCTGCCCCTCGTGATCCGGCCCGATGAGGAGGGCCCCGGCGAACCCCGCCGCGCCGCCGCGGTTCAGCATGAAGGGGATCAGCT
>JAYUCR010000239.1:0-4433 GCA_043740165.1 Acidobacteriota bacterium
TCCTTCTTCAACGGCGAGACGATGCAGGCCACGCCCGAGTACGAGGACTGCCGCGCCCTGGCTCTCAAGGCGGATGTCCCGCTTAAAGAGGTGCAGCGCGCCGCGGTCGCCGCGCTGCACGCACGCCGAAAGCCCGCGAGGAGACGACGATGATCTACGACCGCGACAAGGCCGCCCGCCTGCTCCGGATGGTGCTCGACGTCACCTCCGGCGCCATCGACCTGGCCGCCCGTGCCGGCGGCGAGCCCAGCCTGCGCATCCCCGCCCTGGAGGCGGAAAAGAACATGCGCGCCTTCGCGGCCAAGGGGGACGTGGAGGCCATGTACCACGCCTACCTCCGGCTCCTGCAGGAGGGCCCGACGTTCGGGCAGACCCTCGATCGCCTGCACCACAAGAGCTTCGAGTCGGAGTTCTACCGCTTCGTCCGGCTCTACTGGGAGCGCGACTGATGACGCCGCGACGCTCGCACCCAAACCCAATCTGATGGGCCGGCCGTTCTACGTCACGACCCCGATCTATTACGTCAACGACGTGCCGCACATCGGCCACACCTACACCACCGTCGTGGCCGACGTGCTGGCCCGCTTCCATCGCATGACGGGGGACGACGTCCGCTTCCTGACCGGCACCGACGAGCACGGACAGAAGATCGAGCGCGCCGCGGCGGCGCGCGGCATCCGCCCGATCGAGTTGGCCGATGCGGTCGTGGAGCGGTTCCGGTCCCTCTGGACCGACCTCGGCATCGGCTACGACGATTTCATCCGCACCACCGAGCCGCGCCACCGCCTCGGGGTCGAGGCGCTGTTCGCGAAGATCCAGGCCAAGGGCGACATCTACAAGGACGCTTACGCCGGCTGGTACTGCACCTCGTGCGAGTCGTACTACCCCGAGAACCAGATCGTCGATGGGCGCTGCCCCGACCAGGGGCACAAGGTCGAGTGGACCGAGGAGCCGGCCTATTTCTTCCGCCTGTCGCGCTACCAGCAGCCGCTTCTCGATCACTACCGCGCCCGCCCGGAATTCGTCTTCCCCGACACCCGCCGCAACGAGGTGATCGCGTTCGTCGAGGCGGGGCTCAAGGACCTGTCGATCAGCCGGTCGTCGTTCACCTGGGGGATCCCGTTCCCGGGCGACCCGAAGCACATCCTCTATGTCTGGTTCGACGCCCTCAGCAACTACATCACCGCCCTCGGCTACGGCGCCGATCGAGCTCTGTACGATCGCTTCTGGCCCTGCGACGTGCAGCTGGTCGGCAAGGACATTCTGCGGTTCCATGCGGTGTACTGGCCGGCCTTTCTACTGTCCGCCGGCCTCCCGCTGCCACGGCGGATCGTGGCGCACGGCTGGTGGCTGCGCGACGCCGCCAAGATCTCCAAGTCCAAGGGCGGGGTGGTCGATCCGCTGCCGCTCCTGCGCGAGTTCGGCGTCGACCGCCTTCGTTATTTCCTGATGCGCGAGATGGTCTTCGGCCAGGATGCGAACTATTCCGACGAGGCGCTCATCGACCGGGTCAACAACGATCTGGCGAACGACCTCGGGAACCTGGCCAGCCGGGCTCTGAAGATGATCGAGGACTATTGCGGCGGCCGGATCCCGGCCCCCGATCGCGCCTTCCAGGAGGACACCGAGCTCAAGGGGGCCGCGCGCGCCGCCCACGACGGCTACCTGGAGGATTTTCGCGCCCTCGCCTTCAACAGCGGGCTGGCGCGGGTGTGGGAGCTCGTCTCGGCCCTCAACAAGTTCATCGTGCGCCATGAGCCCTGGAAGATGAGCCAGGACCCCGCGAGACGCGCGGCGCTTTCGACCGTCCTCTACGACGTGGCCGAAGGGCTGCGCGTGGTGGCGACCTTGATCGCCCCGGTGATGCCGCAGTCGGCGCAGACGCTCTACGCCGCCGTCGGCGCACCGGGTGAAGTGGCGAAGACCCGTCTGGACACCTTCCACTGGGGCGCGCTCGTGCCGGGCGCCCCGATCCTCCGCGGCGCGGCGCTTTTTCCGCGCATCGACAAGTCCGCCTCCCTGAACGAGGCGGCGACACGCAAGGAGAGCCTCATGGACACCACCGACTCAAAAGGGCCGGCCGCCGGCCCGGCACCGAACCCCTCCCCCGCTGTCGCACCGGTTGTCGCCCCCCCGCCCGCCGCGGCGCCCGCGGAGATCACCATCGACGACTTCAACAAGGTGGAGTTGCGCACCGCGAAGATCATCGCGGCGGAGCGCGTCGCCGGGGCCGATCGGCTGCTCAAGCTGACAGTGGATGTCGGGAGCGACACCCGCACGATCGTCGCCGGCATCGCGACGCGCTACGCGCCGGAGTCGCTGGTCGGCAAGACCGTGGTCGTGGTGGTCAACCTGAAACCGGCCAAGCTGCGCGGTGTCGTGTCGCAGGGGATGGTCCTGGCGGCATCGGACGCCACCGGCCAGCCGTACATCGTGGCCACCGAGGACGCGACTGTGCCGGCGGGCTGGCGCGTCAAGTAGGTGTACAGCGACAGCCACGCGCACCTGACCTACGACCGGTTCGACGCCGATCGCGACGCGGTGATCGCGCGCGCGCGGTACGCCGGGCTGCGACACATCGTCACGGTGGCCTCGCGCATCGGCGACGCCGACGCCTGCGCCGATCTGGCCGCGGCGCACCCCTTCATTCACTTCACCGCCGGGGTGCACCCGCACGAAGCCAAGGACTGGAACCTGGCGGTGGCCCGTGGGCTGGAGCGCGCCGCGGGGAGGGAAAAGGCGGTGGCGATCGGCGAGATCGGCCTCGACTACCACTACAACTACTCGCCCCCCGCCGACCAGCGGTCGGTCTTCCGCGAGCAGATCACCCTGGCGCGCACCCTGAAACTTCCGATCGTCATCCACACGCGCGAGGCCTGGGAAGACACCTTCACAATCCTGCGGGACGAGAACGCGGCCGCCGTCGGCGGGGTGTTCCACTGCTTTTCGGGCGGGGTGGCCGAGGCGCGCCGCTGTCTCGACCTCGGCTTCTATCTCTCCTTCGCGGGGCCGGTGACCTTCAAGAACGCGGCACTGCTCCAGGAGGCGGCCGCCGCCTGCCCGCTCGACCGCCTGCTGATCGAGACCGACGCGCCCTACCTCACGCCCCATCCGCTGCGCGGGCAGCGCAACGAGCCGGCCCACGTCGTACTGATCGCCGAACGCATCGCCGCTCTCCAGGGAACGACCCCGGAGGCGATCGGCGAAGCCGCCACGCGCAACCTCGAAACCATCTTCCGCATCCCCACGCGTGATAGCATTCACGCATGAGCCAATGCCTGTCGTGCGGCACCACGCTGACCCAAGGAGAGACAACCTGCGAGGCCTGCGGTCGGCTGCTTGCCGGCACCCGCCGCGTGGCCGAGGAGCCGCTGCAGGGCGAAGCGGTGCTGGTGTACCAGCTCCTGGCGAGCGCCGGGTTCCACCCCGTGCTCGCCTGGCTCGATGACAGCGGCCAGCCGCACCCGATCAGCGTCGAAGGAGCGGGGGTGCCCGCCATGGGACTCCTGCCCCCGGTCACCAACCCGTACGCGGTGTTCGTTCCGGAAGATGAAGCGGACGAAGCGGCCCAGGTGCTGCAGGACGCCCGGCGCGGCGGGATCGCGGCTAACGACGAGCCGAGCGTCTCTTAGGGGGCGTCGCGCGCGACTTGGGGTGCGTCGCCCGCGCCTCGGGACGCGGATCCGGCGTGGTGCCCGCGGTCGCAGCCGCCGCCGGACGGGGCCTCTTGCGCCGCTCCCGCCCCCCAGGCGCCCGCACCGGACGCACCTGATCGATCAATTCCTGGATCTGGCCTTCCAGCCGATCACGCACCCCGCGGAACGCCTGGTGGATCGCCTCCGGACCGCCCGGCACGAAGGTCGGGTCGGGGGTCGACCAGTGCTGCATCGGGTACTCGCGCACCGAGACCGGGCAGAGGCGCGCCGCGTGGTCGCACAAGGTGATCACCAGGTCGAACGGGGGCGGGACGTCGTCGATGCGCTTCGAGTAGTGCCCCGCGATGTCGATGCCGCGCTCCCGCATCACCGCCACGGCGTGGGCGTTGACGCCAATCGGCATGGTGCCGGCGCTGTGCGCCTCGATCCGTCCCTGCCCGAGGTGGTTGGCAAGCCCTTCCGCCAGCTGACTGCGGGCGGAGTTCCCGGTGCAGATGAAGAAGATTTTGAACGGCGGCTTCACGATGTCAGGACTCCTCGCAGGAAGCGGGACGATTCTAGGAGCCTGTCCGAGAAATATCAACGGCCGCAGGCACCCTGTGCGCGGCCATTGCTATTTCTCGGACCGGCTCCTGGTCTAGAATCCCGCCTCGGGAGAACCGATGGCCTCATCCCGCCCACCATCCCGCCACGCCACTGACCCGCAGCGCGCCGCGGAGCGCGCGCTGGACCGCCTGATCGCGGCCGACTGGGAATGGCGCCTGCGCGAGTCCCCCG
>JAYUCR010000240.1:0-4426 GCA_043740165.1 Acidobacteriota bacterium
ATCGTTCTTCGTCTCCACCAACGAGCGTGATGCGCGCTACTTCGACCTCTATCAGGTGGCGATCGACGGCTACCAGCGCACCCTGCTCTTCAAGAACGACGCCGGTTACGACCTGGGGCCGGTCTCTCCCGACGCGCGCTACATCGCTCTCGGCAAGACGCGTACCGAGACCGACATCGACATCTACCTGCATGATCGGCAGGGGGGCGCCGATCGTCTCCTCACCGCCCACAAGGGCGAGGTCTTCAACACTCCACAGACCTTCAGCCCCGACGGCCGCTGGCTCTACTACCTGAGCGATGAGGCGGCCGAATTCCACTACCTGATGCGCATGGAGCTCGCGAGCGGCAAGCGCGAGGTGGTGGAGAAGCCCGACTGGGACGTCGAAGGGGCCGAATTCTCGAAAACCGGCAAGTACCTGGCGATCGCGATCAACAACGACGGCCGCACCGAGCTGCGGCTTTACGAAGCGGCTTCGATGCGCCCGGTGCCGCTGCCCGAGTTGCCGCAGGCGGCGATCTCCTCGGTCACTTTCTCACCCGACGAGACGCGCGCCGCGTTCTACATCAACGGCAGCCGCCAGCCGGGGGATCTTTACTTGCTCGATTTCGCCAGCGGCCGGGCGCGCCCGCTCACCAGGAGCCTCAACCCCCGCCTCGACCCCGAGGCGCTGGTCGAGGGGCGGGTGGCGCGCTTTCATTCCTACGACAACGTCGAGGTCCCCGGCGTCCTGTACAAGCCGCACGCCGCCAGCCTCGACGCCCGCGCTCCGGCCCTCGTCTTCGTCCATGGAGGCCCGGGCGGGCAGTCGCGGCCGACCTATTCCGGGCTGATCCAGTACCTCGCGAACCACGGCTATGTCGTCTTCGCCATCAACAACCGCGGCAGCAGCGGCTACGGCCGGACCTTCTTCAAGATGGACGACCGCAAGCACGGCGACGCCGACCTCGGCGACTGCGTGGCCAGCAAGAAGTTCCTCAAGGCGGAGGGGTACGTCGACCCGGCGCGCATCGGCATCCTCGGCGGCTCCTACGGCGGCTACATGGTGCTGGCGGCGCTGGCGTTCCGGCCGGACGAGTTCGCGGTCGGGGTGGATCTCTTCGGCGTGGCGAACTGGGTGCGCACGCTGCAGAGCATCCCACCCTGGTGGGAGTCGATCCGCAAGGCGCTCTACGAGGAGCTGGGCGACCCGGCCACCGACGACGCGTATCTGCGGCGCATCTCCCCCCTGTTCCACGCCGATCAGATCCGCAAGCCGCTGATGGTCCTCCAAGGAGCCAACGATCCGCGCGTCCTCAAGGTGGAATCGGACGAGATCGTCGCGGCGGTGCAGAAAAGCGGCGTGCCGGTGGAGTACCTCGTCTTCGACGACGAGGGGCACGGCTTCCGCAAGAAGGAAAATCAGAATCGCGGCAACAAGGCGATCCTGGAGTTCCTCGACCGCTACCTCAAGAAGGGGACAGGCTCCTAGAACTTCACCTTCGGGACCTCCTTGGACTCCGGCGTGGCTTCGAAGTACTCCTTCTCGGTGAACCGGAAGAACCCGGAGATGAAATTGTTCGGGAAGCGCTTGATCAGGGTGTTGTAGCCGCGCACCGCTTCGTTGTAGCGCATCCGCTCGGTGGCGATCCGGTTCTCCGATCCGGCCAGCTCGTCCTGGAGCCGGATGAAGTTCTCGTTCGCCTTCAGCTCGGGGTAGTTCTCGGCGATCGCCAGCAGGCGGCCCAGGGCCGAGGTCATGCCGGCGTTGGCGGCGGACGCTTCCTGGGGGGTGGTGGCGCCGGCCAGGCGGCCGCGCGCCTCGGCGACCTTCTCGAAGACCTCTTTCTCGTGCGAGGCATAGCCCTTGACCGTCTCCACCAGGTTCGGGATCAGGTCGCCTCGGCGCTGCAGGACGTTTTCCACCTGCGCCCAGGCCTTGTCGACCCCCTCGCGCTCGGTCACCATCCGGTTGTAGGCGCCGACCAGCATGCCGCCCACCACCAGGGCCACGATCAGCAGAGCTCCCACCACGGCCAGGCAGCCGAACAGTCCTCTTTTCATCGCGTCTCCCCTCCATCCCCCGGCCGGAAATGGTCCACCGCTCCGACCGCCGTCTGCAGCGCGCCATAGTAGCCCGAGAACAGGGTTTTGAGATCGACTCCCGCGGCACCGGTCCCCTGCCGCAGCCGCTCGACGGCTTCGAACGGGGCGGGATCGATCCCGGCCCGGACGCAGAACGCCGCCGCGACGTCGCCGTTGCGCGCCGGGGGTGCCGTGCCGACCAGATGCAGGCAGCCGCGGAACAGCGCCACGAAAGTGGAATAGGAACCGACCAGGAGGCGTCTCAGGTTTTCCTTCGAGGCGTGCGCTTCCACGTATCCCTCGCGCAGGCGCATCACCTTCTCGCGCAGGTCGCGCTCGCATTGCAGCCGGAGCTGATCGGCGCGCACCCGGAGGCCGGCGAACGGATCGCTTCCCTGGAGCACCACGTGGTGCGTCCGGATGTCGAGGAACTCGATCGGATAGACGTCGAGCGACTCGCGGATCAGGGCCTCGGTCAGGAGGCGGGGCGGGGGCTGGCCCTTGCGCCGCCAGCGCGCCACCGGGAGGGAGAGCGCCTCGAGCGTCGCCGGGTCGAGACGCTCGGCCACCAGGACCAGGTTGAAGTCGCTCGTCCCCTCGTGGTAGTCGCCCCGCGCGGCGGAGCCGTACAGCACCAGGCATTTCAACTGCCCGCCCAGGGCCTCTTTCAGCTCCTCCACCATCCGCCGCAGGAGCGGCCACTGAATCGCTTGTGTTGCGCTCATCGTCGTCAAGCGCTCCTTTCAGAACCCGCGGCCGGCCCCGCCGCCGCCAAAACCGCCGCCGCCGAACCCGCCGAAACCGCCACCGCCGCCGAATCCGCCGCCGCTGAAGCCCCCCGATCCGAACCCGCCGCCGCAACGTCCGCCCCCGAACATCCCTCGGAAGAGAAGCGCCATGAGGAGAGGATTGCGCACGCGGCTCAGGATGATGACGAGGACAATCAGGAAGATCAACATCCCGATGCCGAGGCCCTTGCCTTCGCCCTGGCGTCCGCGGCTCCGATTTTCCTCCAGCCCGTCAATCGTCAGGCCATGCTGCCGCGCCGCGATCGAGGTCAGCGCCGCGCTCGCCTGCAGGAGGCCGCGCGAAAAGTGGCTGGCGCGCAGCTCCGGGATCGCCTCGGCGTCGAGCACCGCCCCCACCCTTCCGTCCGGGAGGTAACCCTCGACACCGTACCCGGTGGCGACGAAGATGCGCCGCTCCTTCGCCGCGAACGCGATGACGATGCCGGTGTCTTCCCCCTTCTTGCCGACCCCCCAGGTCGACCCGGCGCGCGTGGCGAAATCCTCGATCGCCTCCCCCTCGAGCGCCGGAACGGTCACCACGACGATCGCCACCCCGGTGGAATCGAACAGGGCGCGATGCCAGTGCTCCATGCGGGCCATATCTTGAGGCTCGATCACCTGCGCCAGGTCGTACACCGACCGGCCGTCGGCGGGCGGGAGCCGCACCTCGGCGATCGCCACCGCCGGCCCGGCGATCGCGGTGCACAGCGCCAGAAGGATCGCGGCGCGGCGCATCAGAACACGGGCTCCTCGATCGGCCGGCCCTCGTCATCGACCGGAGGCGGAGGCGGGACATAGCCGGTCGGTGGTCCGTTGGCGCTGATCTGCTTTTCCCGGATCGTGAGGAAATAGGCGGGCCGGCCGCCGCGGCCCGGCAGCGGGACGCGCTCGGTCAGAAAGACATACTGCTCGGCGTCCGACCAGATGGTCTCCAACTGGTCGTGGCGCCGATCGCCATAGGCGTTGATCGTCGCCTTGCGGCGCCGCACGTCCGGGCTGCCGTAGCTGCGCGACAACCGTTCGATGACCGAATCGGCCGTTTCGGTGCTGGTCCCGTAGTGGACGTCGATGCGGGAGAGCGACCCCGTCCCGCCGCGCCCCGGAAACGTCAGGTGCACCGTGTACTCTCCCCGGCGCTCAAAGACCCAGAGGCGCAGGCTCTTCCCGCTGGAGGTGATCGCGGGGCGGATCGGGTGGAGGCGCTGCACCGCGTCGCGCTCCATGCCGAGCGAGAGGCCGTCGAAGATCGGCTCCTGAAAATGTTTCGGGGGCGGAGGCGTCGGCGGAGGCGCCGGGGGCCGGCTGCATCCCGGAAGAGCGGCCAGGAGAATGGAAACGAGGAGCGCCGCGCCGCCACCCCATTTCTTCATGCCTCCCCTCCCGGCGCGATGCTACCACCGAACCGCGGCGCGGAAGCCGCAGCCCGGCGGTGCGATCGATGGCCGCGACCGCGGGATCGCGCCATTTTTCCGCCATGACCCTCCTGTTCCAGGTTCAGATCGAGAATGAAATCCACCAGGTCCGGGTGGAGGTGCCGCACGGGCGATCCGAGGACGATCTCGATGGCCTGCAGG
>JAYUCR010000241.1:0-1773 GCA_043740165.1 Acidobacteriota bacterium
CGCGAACCGCCGCGCTTCGCGGCGCGAGGTCACCTCGGCCCATGCCGGCTGCGGCACCCCCAGGCGATCGAGCAGCGTGCTGAACTTGTGGCGGTCCTCGGCCCGATCGATGTCCCGGGGCTGCGTCCCGAAGACCGGGATGCCGGCTCGGGCGCAGGCCAATGCGAGGTTGTTCGGAACCTGGCCGCCGAACGCCAGCAGGACGCCTTTAGGCTTTTCCTTCAGCCAGATGTCGTGGATGCGCTCGAAGGTCAGCTCCTCGAAGTAGAGCGTGTGCCCCATGTCGTAGTCGGTCGACACCGTCTCCGGGTTGCAGTTCACGACCACGGGCGCGTACCCGAGCCGGCGCAGCGCCGCCGCCGCCGAGACGCTGCACCAGTCGAACTCCACCGACGAGCCGATGCGGTAGGCCCCCGATCCCAGGATCAGCACGCGCCGCTCCCCCTTGCGGGGGGCCGTATCGTCCTCGGTGCCCAGGTAGGTCGTGTAGAGGTAGTTGGTGCGCACCGGCCATTCGGCGGCGAGCGTGTCGATCTGCTTGACCACCGGCACGATCCCCTTGCGACGGCGAAGCGCCGCCACCGTCTCGGCCTTCGAGCCGGTGCAGCGGGCGATCTGCTCGTCGGAGAACCCGTTCTCCTTGGCGCGGCGCAGGAGCTCGTCCCCGAGCCCGGCGGCGCCGCGCCGACCTGACGCGGCCAGCTCGTCGCGCAGCCGCACGATGCGCGCCATCTTGGACAGGAACCAGGTGTCAATCCCGGTGCGGCGCGACAGCTCGGCGACGCTCTGCCCGCGGCCGAGCGCTTCGGCGAGCGCGAAGACGCGCCGCGGCGTCGGCCGCGACAGGTCCCCGAGCGACTGCCGGATGTTGAAGTCGTTGCCGACCAGCCCGACGATGTTGTCGCCCAGCATGCGGCAACCCTTCTGCAGGGCCTCCTCGAACGAGCGGCCGATCGCCATCACCTCGCCGACCGACTTCATCTCGCTGCCGATGAAATGCGACGCCCCCTGGAACTTGTCCAGGTCCCACTTCGGCATCTTGATCACCAGATAGTCGAGCGCCGGCTCGAAGCAGGCGGTCGTGGTGTCGTTCATCGAGTTCTTCAGATCGGGCAGACGGCGGCCGAGGGCCAGCTTGGCGGCGATGCGCGCCAGCGGGTAGCCGGTCGCCTTGCTGGCCAGGGCCGAGGAGCGCGACAGCCGGGCGTTCACTTCGATGATCCGGTAGTCGTCGGAGCGCGGATCGAGGGCGAACTGGATGTTGCACTCGCCGACGATCCCGAAATGGCGGATGGCGCGGAAGGCGATGTCGCGCAGCCGGAAGTAGTCGCTGTCGGTCAGGGTCTGCGACGGCGCCACCACGATCGACTCCCCGGTGTGGATCCCGAGCGGGTCGACATTCTCCATGTTGCAGACCGTGATGACGTTGTCCGCCGCGTCGCGGACGACCTCGTACTCCACCTCTTTCCAGCCGGTGAGGTCCTCTTCGATCAGGATCTGCGGCGACGAGGCGAACGCCTCGACGGCGCGGTGCTTCAGCTCGGCCTCGTTGCGCGCGATGCCGGAGCCGCGGCCGCCCAGGGTGAAGGCGGTGCGCATCATGACCGGGTAGCCGATGCGCCGCGCGATGCGCCGCGCCGATTCCAGGTCGCGCGCCGCGGCGCTGCGCGGCACCGACAGGCCGATCCCCCGCAGCTCCTGCGCGAAGCGCTGCCGGTCCTCGGTCTTCTCGATGGCGCTGATCGGGCTGCCGAGGACGCGCACCCCATAGCG
>JAYUCR010000242.1:0-1759 GCA_043740165.1 Acidobacteriota bacterium
GTCGCCGGCGAGCAGCACCCGGCCCATCGCGGCTGTGGACGCAACCCCGGGATGGGAAGGATCGATCGTCCCGAAGATCTGCCGGCTGAATTCGTCCGGGCTGTAGCCGTAGCTCGCCTCGAGGCGCAGGATGGCGAGGGCCTGCCCCGCGAAACGCAGCAGAACCTCCGGCGCGCCGGCCAGGCGTCCGGCATCGTCCGCGCTCGCATCCAGCACGATCGGGATGGTCCACGGCGCGCCGCTCGCGAGCCGGCCGCGGGCCAGAACCGACGCGAAATCGGCCTCGCCGAGAAACCCGGAGAGCGGCGCATAGACTCCCATCGCCAGGTTTTCCACCTCGCGCGCCTGGCGCTCCGCGAGATCGAGCGCCGGGAGGGCCGCCGCGCGGGCGATCGCCCGGGATCGCGCCTCGCCCTCGAGAACCCGCTCGACGACGCGGTCGCCGTGCAGGGCAGACACTTCCATCCTGGTCGTCATGACACCTCGCGCTTCATGATGCGGAATTCCGTCCGGAGCAACGGTTTGGTATCTTACACCACCCATGGCATGGCCAATCATTCTCGTCGCGGCAATTTTTGCCGGCGCCTGGCTGGTATTCGGCGTTCTGTTGATCGCCTGCTCGCGGCAGATCCCGTTGCTGCGGGAGGTACTGGGCCCGATCGCTCCCGCGCTGCCGTCGCTGTCGGTGGTGGTCACCGCGCGCGACGAAGCGGCGCGCATCGCCGACACCGTCCGCCGGCTGCTGGCCCAGGAATACCCGCGACTCGAGATCCTCGTCGTGGACGATCGCTCCACCGACGGGACGGCGGAGATCCTCGATCGGATGGCGGCCGAGGCGGCGACCCGCTCCCCCTCTCCCACGGACAGGCCGCTCCTGGCGATCGACCATGTCCACGACCTGCCGTCCGGCTGGCTCGGCAAGTGCCACGCCTGCCGTCGAGGCGCCGCGCTGGCTCAAGGCGAGTTCCTGCTCTTCCTGGACGGCGACGTCGGGCTCGCCGACCCGCGCCTCCTGGCCCGCGTCATCACCTGGGTCGAAGCGCTCCGGATCGATCACCTCGCGGTCCTCCCCGATCTGCGCCCGACCACCCGGCTCCAGGCGGGGTTGCTGTCGGTCTTCGACCAGGTGCTCCTGCTCTTCCTGCGTGCCTGGGAGATCGATCGCGATCGGCCGCGCGGCGGCGGCGGGGTGGGGGCCTTCAACCTGGTGCGCCGATCCGCCTACGATCGGATCGGCGGCCACGAGCTGTTGCGCATGGAGGTGGTCGACGATTTCAAGCTCGGGACGCTCCTCAAGGAATCGGGAGCGCGGCAGCGGGTGACGAGCGGCCTCGACCTCATCCACTGCCCCTGGCATCGTGGGGCCTGGGGGGTCGTCCGCGGCCTGGAGAAAAACGCTTTCGCCGGCATCGGGTACTCGGTGGCGCGGCTCGTGCTGCTCTCGCTCGGGCCGTTCGGTCTGGTTTACGGGCCGACGCTCCTGGCGCTCCTCGGCCCCGCGCCCTGGGCGGCCGGGCCGCTGCTGGTGCAGGCTACCGTTCTCCTGGCGGTCTTCACCGCGGCGCGCCGGCGCCTGGCGACGCACCCGATCCTCCTCTGGATTCTCTACCCCTTCGCCGCGGGGCTGATGCTCATCGCCGTCTGGAATTCGGCGCTGACGACCCTGGTGCAGGGCGGCATACGCTGGCGCGGCACGTTCTACCCGCTCGAAGCCCTGCGCCGCGGGTCGGTGCCGGCCGGCGCCGGCCCGCGCGTACAG
>JAYUCR010000243.1:0-4381 GCA_043740165.1 Acidobacteriota bacterium
ATCCGTGTCGCCTTCGAAGTCATACTGGACCTTGTACTTGATCCAGGAATAGAAGGCGTATCCATCCAGCCGCAGCCGCGCGCGGGGGATGGTGAAAACACCGTTGTTGCCGATGGTGGAGTCGGGGTCGGTCATGAAATAGGTGTACCGGAACTGGGTGCGGGTCGAAATCTTCAGCTCGAATTGGGGGTTGCGGAAGAAAAATCCCTTGTTGTACCCCCACTCGAAACCTTCCGGCGCCGAACCCTGGGCCCACGCCGGCGCGCTCAGGGTCGCCGCCAGGATCAGGCCGAGGCCGAGCCGGCCGAACATCCGGATCTGTCGCATCAGGTTCCTCCGTCCCCGGTCGGGGAGCCTCCCGGCGACCCTGATGGATCGCCGTCAAACGAGGGGAGTCTGCCGGGAGGAGCGGGCGGAACTGTGGCGGCGAGGTGACGGTTGCGTGACAGCGAGGCAGGGCGGCGGCGGTGGCCTTACGCGACGGCGAGACTGATTCGGAATGTCGTTCCCGAGCCGGGAGCGCTCTCCACCTCAATTGAGCCGCCCATCGCCTGGGTCAGGTGCTTGGCGATCGCGAGGCCGAGGCCGGTGCCCCCCTCGCGGCGGTCGCGCGAGCGGTCGACGCGGTAAAAGCGCTCGAAGATACGCTCCTGCTCCCCGGGCGGGATGCCGACACCGGTGTCGCGGACGGTGATCACGATTCGCCCTCCCTCCATGACGGCGGCGATATCGATGCGCCCATCCTCGGGCGTGAACTTCACCGCGTTGTCGAGGAGGTTGATCAGCACCTGCGCCAGGCGATCGCGATCGGCCAGGACATCGGGAAGATCGGCTGCCAGGGTGACTCGCAAGTCCTGGCGCTTGTTCAGCGCGGCCGGCCGCAGCGTCGACTCCGCCTGGGTCGCCACCTCGCGCACCGAGACCGGCCCGAGAGCGGTCGGCGCCTCCCCCTGCTCGATGGCCGCCAGGTCAAGCAGGTCCTCGATCAGGGCGCGCAGCCGCTCGGCATGCCGTGCGATCACCTCGACGAACTCCGCCGCGCGCGGCGGGTCCTCCAGGGCGCCGCCGAGGAGTGTTTCGGCGTAGCCCTTGATCGCCGTCAGCGGCGTGCGCAATTCGTGCGAGACGTTGGCGACGAAATCGCGGCGCACCTGCTCCAGGCGGCGGATCTCGGTGACGTCGTGGAACACCGCCACAGCGCCGACCATCTGGTCCGCGTCGCGCACGGCGGCGAGGCTGGCGCTGATGGCGCGCGGGCGCTCGCCCCCGAGAACCATGTCGCGCGACAGGGGGACGGTCGTGGCGAGGGCGGCATCAACCAATTCCTGAAGCACCGGCACGCGCGCCACCTCGAGCGGCCGGCGTCCCTCCACCGGCTCCAGGGCGTCGAACATTCGGGTGAAGGCCGGATTGGCCAGGACGACCCGCCCCGCGGCGTCGAGCAGCAGCACCCCTTCGACCATGCCGTCGAGCATCGTCCGAAGCTGGTGGCGCTCGCGGCCCAGCATCGTCAGCCGCTCCTCGAGCTGGTCGGCCATCCGGTTGAGCGACCGGCCCACCTCCGCCACCTCATCGTTGCCACCTGGATGCGCCCGCGCACCCAGCCGCCCGGCGGCAATCTCCGAGGCCGCCCGGGTCATTTCCTGGAGCCGCCGCGCCGGGCCGCGCGCCGCCACCCAGCCGAAGGCGGCGGCCAGGATCACCGACAGGATCGAGGCACCGAGGATGAGAGGCCGAACCCGATCCTGCGCCCGCGTCACTGCCAGGAGCGGCACCGCCAGCCGGACGATGCCGCGGCCCGGGTCCTTCTCGTCCAGCGGCACGGCGACGTAGAGCATCTCCTCCGCCAGCGTGTTGCTGCGGCGCAGGGCGCGGCCGACCTGCCCGGCGAGAGCGGCCCGCACCTCGGGGCGCCCGCCGTGGTTCTCCACCCGGCGCAACCCTTCCGCATCGAGCTCGCTGTCCCCCAGCACCTTCCCGTCCCCGCCGATGATGGTGACCCGCACCGCCAGATCACCTCCCAGCCGATCGGCCAGGGCGTCGGCGCGTCCCGCGAGGTCCGGCTCGGCGCCGATGAAATCGACCGCCAGGCGGGATTCGACGCGAAGCTGATCAGCGGTGCGCTCGATGATCTCGCTGCGCAGGGCATTGTTCAGGACAACCCCGGCCAGGGCGGCGGAGAGGCAGGCGACCAGGACGAACGACAGCGTGAGCCGGGGGCGGATGCGCAGGGGGTATTCCTCAGTCAGAGGCCGCGAGCCCCGCGGGCCGGAAACGATATCCCAGCCCCCGCACGGTCTCGATCCAGGCGCCGGCCGAGCCGAGCTTGGCGCGCAGACGCTTCATGTGGGTGTCGACGGTGCGGGTCTCGAGATCGCCGCTGTACCCCCAGACCTCGGTGAGGAGCTGGTCCCGGCTGAAGGCGCGGCCGGGCCTCTTCGCCAGGCGGTGCAGGAGCTTGAACTCGGTGGAGGTGAGGGCGATCTCCCGGCCGCGCAGGCGGACGGTGTGGCCGGAGACGTCGATCACCAGGGGCTCGAAGACGATCCGTTCGTCCACCGACAGAGCACCGTCGCGTCGGAGAATAGCCTGCACGCGGAGCACCAGCTCGCGCGGCGAGAACGGCTTGACGACGTAGTCGTCGGCGCCCAGCTCGAACCCGACGATCCGATCGGTCTCGCTGCCGCGCGCGGTCAGCATCAGGATCGGGATGTCGCGCGTCTTCTCGTCCTGGCGCAGGATGCGCGCCACCTCGGTTCCCGGCATCACCGGCAGCATCAGATCGAGGACCACGAGATCGGGATGATCGCGGCGGGCGAGGTCGACCGCCTGCTGGCCGTCGCTGGCGGTCACCACGCGATATCCCTCCTGGGTGAGGTTGTAGCGGATCAGCTCGACGATGTCGCGCTCGTCGTCCACCACAAGAACCGTCTGAGGCATCGTCCCCGGCTTCCCTTCTGCGAAGGAAAAGGAATCAGGTGACAGGATTATAGGGCCGCGGGAGGGACCCCGTGACGGTTGCGTGTCGATCGCGTGACAATGCGGCGGGTCAGCCGTCCCGTTGTACACTGCCGCTTCGCTCAGGGAGGAAGTGCCATGCTCGAGAAAGACCGCAAGACCCCCAGGAAGAAGACCGCCGCGCCGAAGGGGGCGCCGGCGAAGACCGGATCGGCTCCTGCTTTCGCGTCCACCCGCCCGGCCGGCGCCACGGCACCGGGCCCGACCGCCGGCGCGGCCGCGCGCGCGACCGCGGGCGCGACCGAAAGGCCGGGCCGCGGCGCCCTGTCGCAGGAGGAGCGCCGGCGGATGATCGCCGAGTCGGCGTATTACCGCGCCCAGCGGCGGGGCTTCCATGCCGGCGACCCGAACCGCGATTGGATCGAAGCGGAAGCCGAGATCGACGCCATGCTGATCCTGCGGCGGTGATCTGCAGGCGTGATCGCTCTTCCTGAATCTCTCGCACGCCTCCCGGAGCTGGCCCGGAATCTCTGGTGGAGCTGGCAACCGGAGGCGCGCGTCCTGTTCGCCGATATCGCGCGCCGGGCCGGGGTGCCGGACGCCGGGGCCCCGCTCCGGCTGCTGCAGGCGCTCGACGCGCCGGCGGTTGCGGCGATCGGGGACGATCGGGATCTGATGGCGCGTCTGGCGCGCGTGCTCGCCGCGTTCGACCATGCCCTGTCGGCGGAGAGCGCCTGGTTTCCCGCCCACGCGCCTTACAACGCGAACCTTCCGGTTGCCTACTTCTCCGCCGAGTTCGGCGTGCACCAGAGCCTGCCGGTCTACTCCGGCGGTCTCGGCATCCTGGCGGGGGACATCACCAAGGAGGCGAGCGACCTGGGCCTCCCGCTCATCGGTGTCGGCTTCATGTACCCGCAGGGGTATTTCCATCAACGGGTCGGGGCCGACGGACGTCAGGAGGAATCGTACGAGCGCCTGCAGCGCGATGTGGCGCCCGCCGAGCCGGCCCGGGGTGTGGATGGCGGGCCTCTGGTGGTGCCGCTGCAGCTTCCCGATCGCCTGCTCCACGTGCAGGTGTCGGTGGTGCGGGTGGGGCGCGTGGTGCTCTATCTCATGGACACCGACCTGGAGGCCAACTCACCCTGGGAGCGCGAGCTGACGGCGCGACTTTATGGAGGGGACCAGGAGACCCGCCTGCTTCAGGAGATCCTCCTGGGGATCGGCGGCGTGCGGGTCCTGCGCGCGCTGCGCATCCGCCCCGGCCTCTGGCACGCCAACGAGGGGCACTCGGCCTTCATGATGGTGGAGCGGGTGCGCGAGCTGGTGGAGGCCGGCACGCCGTTCGACCACGCCGTCGACACGGTCCGTGGCGCCACCCTGTTCACGACGCACACCCCGGTCCCCGCCGGCCACGATGCCTTCC
>JAYUCR010000244.1:0-1751 GCA_043740165.1 Acidobacteriota bacterium
GGCTTCACGGTGCAGCGGATTGACGGCCACGACCATGGGCAGATCCAGGCGGCCCTTCTGGCGGCGTCGCGCGAAACCGAGAAGCCGGGGCTCATCATCGCCCGCACGCACATCGGGCAGGGGAGCCCCGGGAAGCACGACTCGGCCGAGGCGCACGGCTCGCCGCTCGGCCCCGAGGAGGCGCGCGCCACGAAGCTGGCGCTGGGCTGGCCGCTGGAGCCGGCGTTTCTCGTCCCGGAGGAGGCGCTGAGGCCGTTCCGCGAGCGTGCCGCGCAGGGCAAGGCGGCCCGCGAGGAGTGGGAGCGCCGCTTCGCCGCCTGGTCGAAGGCGCACCCGGACAAGCGCGCCCTGTGGGATGCGCAGATGGAGCGGCGCGTCCCGGCCGATATCATGAAACAGCTTCTGTCGTCCCTGCCGCAGCCGCCGAAGCCCGAGGCGACCCGGATCACCTCCAGCCGTCTTCTGCAGAAGGCCGCCGAGCTGGTGCCGGCCCTCGCCGGAGGGAGCGCCGACCTGGAGCCCTCGACGAAGACCTGGATCAAGGGGAGCGACGGGGTGGCCCGCCGGGCCTTCGCCGGCCGCAACTTCCACTTCGGGGTGCGCGAGCATGGCATGGGCGCGGTTCTCAACGGCATGGCGCTGCAGGGCGGGAGCATTCCGTACGGCGCGACCTTCCTGATCTTCTCCGACTACATGCGGCCGCCGATCCGGCTCGCGGCGCTGATGGGGCTCCAGGTCATCTACGTCTTCACCCACGACAGCATTTTCCTGGGCGAGGACGGGCCGACGCACCAGCCGATCGAGCAGCTGGCGACGCTGCGGGCGGTCCCCAACCTGATGGTCATCCGCCCGGCGGACGGCCCCGAGACGGCCGCGGCCTGGACGCAGGCGCTGCAACGGCGCGACGGGCCGACGGCGCTCGCCTTGTCGCGCCAGGATCTGCCGCCGCTCGAGCGCCCGGCCGGCTTCGACCTCGAGCTCCTGTCGCGCGGCGGCTACGTGCTGCGGGAGACGACGGCTGGCGCGGCAACGGCTGGCGGGGCGACGGGAGCCGGCGCGGCGTCGCTCGTGCTGATTGCCAGCGGCTCGGAGGTCTCCGCCGCGATCGAGGCGCAGGCGCTTCTGCTGGCGAAGGGAGTCGCGAGCCGAGTCGTGTCGATGCCCTGTCCGCAGGCGTTTCTGTTGCAGCCCGAAGCATTCCGTCGGTCGGTCATCCCCAAGGGGGCACAGACGGTGGTGATCGAGGCGGCGTCGCTGGTGGGGTGGGAGCGGGTGGCCGGATCGGAGGCCTTGATGATCGGCATCGATCGGTTCGGCGCCTCGGCCCCCTGGAAGGTCCTGCAGGACAGGTTCGGTCTTTCGGGAGCGCGGGTGGCGGAGGCCGTGCTGCGCCACCTCGGCCGCGTCGCGACGGGGGGCTCATGACGGGTCAGCGATGCTGACGCTGCGCCGCGCCGGCGATCGCGGCCGCACCGACTGGGACTGGCTCGACAGCCGCCACACCTTCAGTTTCGGCGAGTACCACGACCCGCGCCACATGGGCTTCCGCACCCTTCGCGTCATCAACGACGACCGGGTCGAGCCGGGGAAGGGGTTCGGCGAGCACGGCCACCGCGACATGGAGATCCTCTCCTACGTGCTCGAGGGCGCCCTCGAGCACCGCGACAGCCTGGGGAACGGCTCGGTCATCCGACCGGGAGAGATCCAGTTCATGCGCGCCGGGACCGGCGTGCGGCACAGCGAGAAGAACC
>JAYUCR010000245.1:0-4361 GCA_043740165.1 Acidobacteriota bacterium
CCGGTCTGGCCGCCAGGCAGCGGCACCAGCGCCAGCGACAGCCGGTCAACCTTCTTGATCGTGTCCTGCCCGAGCAGATCCTGGACGCGCGCCAGGGCCGGTGTCGTCCCGAGCTGCTTGGCGAAGTCCTCCATCCAGCGGGCGGCCGCCTCCTGGTCCCGCAGCGATTTCACCTCGACCACCGCGAGACCGACGCTCGTGGCAGGCAGCAGCCGCAGATCGCTGCCGCGGATCAACGCGGCGACACCCACAGGCGGGCGCGTGCAACCAGCCGGAAGCAGCGCGGCCAGGGCTCCAAGGGACAGCGATCCCAGAAGGATGAGACGGCCCGGCGTCGGGACGCGACGGGGGGGTTCGTGGATTGAGCGGTTCATGACGCCATCTCCTCCCTAGAAATCGGTCCGCCGGAACCACAGCACGGCGCAGGCCAGGGCCCCCGCGCCGGAGGCGACCGTCCCGAATACGGCGTTCCATGACGCCACGTCGCGCTGCAGGATCAGGTTCGAGACGATCTGGCTGAACTCGAACGTCCTCGGCAACGCATGATAGAGCAGCTCGACGATCCCCTGGGTCGCGTACCGCGGCATCCGGCTGGTGATCAGCATCGGCCAGTCGGGGCTGGAGTGCGGCCAACTGACCACGAGGCTGGCGAAGAAGATCGCGGCGGTCATCATGATGCCGATGATGGTGGAGCGCAGCAGAACGCCCCACAGAACCAGGAACGCCAGGAGGGCCCCGAAATACGCGGTCATCATCAGGCCGGAGAGAATGAAGCCCGTATTGAACACACCGGTCTTCAGCGCCAGGATCACCCCCACCCCGCCGACCAGGTAGATCAGGTTCGCCCCCGCCACCAGGAGCGCCCCGAGGTAGCGCGACAGGAGGAGCACCGGGCGCGACACCGGCTTCGAGAGGAGAAGATCGATCGCTCCCTTCTCGAGCATGTGCGGCACCAGGCTGCTGGTGGCAAGGACCGCCAGCAGAATCGCCACCGGGTAGAAGATGAACGCGATGACGATCTGGATGCCGCTCGCAAGACTGGCCGCGGTCAGACCGGCCGCTCCCCCGCCGGCTTCGCTCCCGAAGCTGAAGCCGCCCCCCGAACCGTGCCCCTCCATCCCGAAGACCCGGATCGAGCTGATGGCGCCGTTGGCCACGTCGGTCTGCAGCGCCAGCAGCAGGAGGAGGTGCGTCAGGGTGACGATGCCGAAGTAGAACAGCAGCGTCCGGCGGTACAGGAGCTCGCGCACGGTGTCGAGGACGATGGCGCCGACCTTCATGACGCCTCCCCGTCGCGCACCACCTTCACGAACACCTCCTCGAGGCTGGTGCGCCGCGGCCGGACGGCGCTGATGGCGCAGCTCGCGGTGCGCAGGGCGTCGATAAGGCGGTTGAGCTCCTCGATGCCTCCGGCCTGCTCCAGGACGACCACGCCGGCTGCCTCCTGCCCCGGGGGCGCCGGGGGGACCCGCAGTCCCGCGACGCGGCCGGCGAGCGCGGCCAGCGTTCCGGGCGCGGCACCGCGCACCTCGACCTCGTAGATGTTTTCCGGCCGCGTCAGATCCTCGACCTGTCCCTCGCGCACCAGGCGCCCCCCCTTGAGGATCGCCACCTGGTCGCAGAGCCGCTCCACCTCCGACAACAGGTGCGAGTTGAGGAAGATGGTCGCGCCGCGCGCTTTCTGCTCCAGGAGCAGGTCGCGGATCTCGCTCCGGCCGACCGGATCGACGCCGTCGGTCGGCTCGTCGAGGATCAGGAGGTCCGGCTGGCTCAGGATCGCCTGCGCCATGCCGAGGCGCTGCATCATCCCCTTGGAGTACTTGCGCACCGGGGTGGCGCCCCACTCCTCGAGGCGGACGCGCCCCAGAAGCGTCTTCACGCGCTGCGCCCGCTCCGGGGAGCGCAACCCCGACAGCCGCCCGAAAAAATCCAGGACCTGGCTGCCGGTCAGGTGGGCGGGATAGCGGTGGTTCTCCGGGAGGTAGCCGATCCGGGCGCGGGTCGCGACGTCTCCCGCCGGGCGGCCCAGGACGGTCGCGCGCCCGCCGGTCGGGAAGGCGATGCCGAGCGCCAGCTTGACCAGGGTCGTCTTGCCGGCGCCGTTCGGGCCGAGCAGCCCGAACACGGCGCCGCGCGGCACCTTGAGGTGCAGGCCGGCCAGCGCCTGCACCGGGGATCGCCCCAGCCCGGAGCGGTACGTCTTGGCGAGCCCGTCAGCTTCGAGGGCGAAGGTGGTGTCCGTCCTACGTCCCCATGATGTGGAAGCCGTTGTCGACGAAGAGGACCTCGCCGGTGACGCCGCGCGCCAGGTCGCTGCACAGGAACAGGGCCACGTCGCCCACCTCGGCCGGCTCGGTATTGCGCGGCAGCGGCGACTTGTCGCGCACGACCTTCAGGATGTCGGTGAAGCCGGAGATGCCGCGCGCCGCGAGGGTGTTGATCGGCCCGGAGGAAATGCCGTTGACCCGGATGTTCTGCTTGCCGAGGTCGTACGCGAGATAGCGTACGCTCGCCTCCAGCGCCGCCTTCGCCACCCCCATGACGTTGTACTTCGGGACGACGCGCTCCGATCCGAGGTAGGTCAGCGCCACGATCGCGCCGCCCCCTTCCATCAGGGGCGCGGCGCGCTGCGCCAGGGCGGTCAGGGAGTAGGCGCTGACGTCGAGCGCCAGGGCGAAACCGTCACGCGAGGTGGTCAGAAACCCCCCCTCGAGATCCTCCTTCTTCGCGAAGGCGACGCAATGCACCAGGATGTCCAGGCGGCCGAACGCTCCCTTGACGCTGGCGAACAGGGCGTCGATCTCGTCGTCCTTGGTGACGTCGCACGGGAACACCATGGAGCCGGCCAGCCCGCCCGCCAGCCCCTCGACGTTCTCCTTCAGCCGCTCCCCCTGGTAGTTGAACGCCAGCCGGGCCCCTTCACGGTGCAGCGCCTCGGCGATTGCCCAGGCGATGCTGCGCTTGTTGGCGACGCCGACGATGAGGGCCTTCTTGCCTTCAAGGAGCATGTCTCACCTCCGCTTCGACCGGTGACGGCGGCATCGCCTGCGCCGCTTCGAGGATGGCGCCTTCCAGGACATCGAGCCCTTCCTCGAGCTGTTCCTCGGTGATCACGAGCGGCATCAGGGTGCGCAGGACGTTGCCGTAGGTTCCGGCGCCCAGCACCAGGAGCCCGCGCTCGTAACAGAGCTGCACGATGCGCTGCACCAGCTCCTTGGCCGGCTCCTTGGTGTTGCGGTCCCTGACGAACTCGAGCGCCTGCATGGCGCCCACCCCGCGGACGTTGCCGACCGAGGGGCACTTCTTCCAGAGCCCCTCGAACGCGGCGCGCACCCGCTCGCCGATCTTCTTCGCCTTCTCCGGCAGGTTGTGCTTCTCGAACAGCTCGATGACCGCCAGCGCCGCGGCGCACGCCACCGGGTTGCCGCCGAACGTGCCGCCGAGGCTGCCGTCCATCGGCGCGTCCATGATCTCGGCGCGGCCGGTGACCGATCCGAGCGGCAGGCCGGCGGCGATCGACTTCGACGCCACGAGGATGTCGGGCTCGAGGCCGTAGTGATCGCTGGCCCACATCCGGCCGGTGCGTCCGAACCCGGTCTGCACCTCGTCGGCGATCAGAAGGATGCCGTGCTGGCGGCAGGTCTTCGCCAAGATCGGGTAATACTCGGGGGGCGGCGTGACGAAGCCCCCCTCGCCCAGGACCGGCTCCACCACGATCGCCGCCACGGTCTCCGGCTCGACGTAGCGCTTGAAGAAGTCCTCGAGGAAATGCCCGCACTCGGTGTTGCACCCCGGGTACTTCTTGCCCCACGGGCAGCGGTAGCAGTAGGAGTACGGCATCCGGTGTACGTCCGACGCGTAGGGCCCGAAGTGATCCTTGTACGGGTGCACCTTGCTGGTCATCGTCATCGCCAGGAGCGTCCGGCCATGGAAGGCGTCCTCGAAGCAGATGACCCCGGAGCGGCGGGTGGCGTTGCGCGCCACCTTGACGGCGTTCTCCACCGCCTCGGCGCCGCTGTTCACGAAGAAGGTCTTCTTCGCGAACGAGCCCGGGGTGATCCGGTTCATCGCCTCGGCCAGGCGCAGGTACGGCTCGTTCATCATGACGTGGAAGCAGGAGTGGAGGGATTTCTCCGCCTGCTGCTGCACCGCCTTCACCACGGCCCCCGGCGTGTGGCCGACGTTCAGCACCCCGATGCCGCCGGCGAAATCGATGAACTTGTTGCCGTCGACGTCCTCGACCATCGCCCCGTCGCCGCGCGCGATGACGATCGGCGTGATGTTGTAGACCCCGCGCGGCACGGCGCTCTGGCGCACGGCGAACAACTCCTGCGACCTGGGCCCCGGCACCGTGGTTTTCA
>JAYUCR010000246.1:0-10516 GCA_043740165.1 Acidobacteriota bacterium
CACATCACCCCGCCCGCCGACCCGCCCGAGAAGAGCCCTTCCTTGCGCGTCAGCTCGCGCGCCGTCAGGAAGCACTCCTTGTCGGTCACCTGGTAGCAGTCGCTCACGATGCTGATGTCGAGGCTGGAAGGGATGAAGTCCTCGCCGAACCCCTCGACCTTGTAGGTCTTGAAGGATTTCATGATCTGCCGCGTCTTGAAGTAGTCGTACAGGATCGATCCGACCGGATCGATCAGGACGAAACGGACCGACGGCTTCTTCGGCTTGATGTAGCGCGCGATGCCGGTGAGCGTCCCGCCGGTGCCGGTGGCGACCACGACGGCGTCGAGGCGGTCGCCCATCTGCTCCCAGATCTCCGGCCCGGTGGTGAGGAAGTGGGCCTCGGGGTTGCTCGGGTTGTGATACTGGTTGGCGAAGAAGGAGCTGGGGATTTCGCTGTTGAGTCGCTGCGCCACCGCGTAATAGGAGCGCGGATCGTCCGGCGCCACGGCGGTTGGTGTGGTGATCACCCTGGCTCCGAAGGCGCGCAGCGCCTTGATCTTCTCGCTGCTGACCTTGTCCGGCATCACGAAGATGGCGCGGTAGCCGCGCACCGCCGCGACCATCGCCAGCCCCATGCCGGTGTTGCCGCTGGTGCACTCGATGATCGTGCCTCCCGGCTTCAGGCGCCCGTCGGCCTCGGCGTCCAGGACCATCTGGATCGCGATGCGGTCCTTGATCGAGTTGCCCGGATTCAGGTACTCGAGCTTGGCGTAGAAGGCGGCCCCGGTCTCGCGGCCGATCCGGTTCAGGCGCACCATCGGCGTGTGACCGATGGCGGCGACGACATCATCGTAGACGTGGCTCATGGCGGGGATTCTACTACCGGCCCGCCGGAACGCGGCCGGGGATCGGACAAAAGCGCCCGATCTCCGTCTCCTGTTCTGTCAGACGCTCGCAGCGTCGATCGATCGCCGCGTACTCTTCCTTGCAGCGCGAGCGGAAGGCGTCGCAGGCCGCCCGCGACGTCCAGCGATCGACGGTGACATAGCGCCAGGCGGCGGCGTCGGCGCGCAGCAGCTCGGTGCCCAGGTAAGCGGGATCGCGGCGGAAGAAGCGCGCCCAGTCTCCGTCGGGGCCGTAGACCGTTTCGAACTCCGCCTCGAGCCCCGGTCGGACGCGAAACTCCCAGACGATCACGTGACCGGCAGGATCGGCGTCCGGAGCCGCGCGCCGGGCGGCTGACCGCGCCGCCTCCACCAGCGGCGGGAAGGGGCAGGCGTCGGCGAACTCGTCGAGAGTCATCCAGGCGCAGGCATCGTGCTCCTCCGACAGCGCCACCTCCCCGGCGTCGGAATCGGCGCGGTAGCCAACCACCAGCATGTCGGAGGCCAGCCGCTTCGCCGTGTAGGCGGTGACCGGGACCGGATCGATCGACGGCCGGAGCCCGGTCTCCTCGAGGCACTCGCGCCGCGCGGCCTCGTACGGATGCTCCCTCGGCTCCAGGCGTCCGGAGATCGCTTCCCAGGCGCCGGGGGCCGCGTCCTTCCGTGGCGAGCGGCGCATCGCCAGGAGCCGCCCCTCGCGGAACAGGAAGATCGCCACGGCGGCGACGAACGGAGCTTCGCGCTGCGATGGCCTGGCGGGTGGGCGGGATCGTTTGCGGGCCGGCATGGTGTAGACTCCCCCGCATCATGCCACAGGATCACGACGACGAAGGGGGCGGACGGGCGCACGCCCGTCCCGATCCCTTCGCTCCTGTCATCGCCGCGTTGCCGCGCCTCATCGTCCCGATCGTGCTGCTCCTCGTCGGGGTCATCGCCTTCTTCACCGTCTGGTACCAGGTGGAGCCGGACGAGGTGGCGGTCGTGCAGCGCTTCGGCGCCTACGTCCGCACCGAGGATCCCGGCCTGCACGTCAAAGTGCCGCTGTTCATCGAGACCGTCACCAAGGTGCCGGTGCAGCGCCAGCTCAAGGCGGAATTCGGCTTCCGCACCCTGCGCGCCGGCGTGCAGTCGCAGTTCGCCCCGTCCAATGCCGAGACCAACGCCGAATCGCTCATGCTCACCGGCGACCTGAACGTCGCCAACGTCGAATGGATCGTGCAGTACCGCATCAAGGAGCCGCGCCTCTTCCTCTTCCACGTGCGGGACGTCACCGGCACCTTCCGCGACATGTCGGAGGCGGCGATGCGCCAGGTGGTGGGAGATCACAGCGTCGACGAGGTGCTGACCATCGGGCGCGAGGCGATCGCGCTGCAGGCCAAGGAGGAGCTGCAGCGGTTGTGCGACCTGTACGGCATCGGCATCGAGGTGCAGCAGCTCGTCCTGCAGGACGTGAACCCGCCCGACCCGGTCAAGCCCGCGTTCAACGAAGTCAACCAGGCCATCCAGGAGAAGGAGCGGGCGATCAACGACGCCTGGGCGGATTACAACCGCGCCGTGCCGCTGGCCAAGGGGCAGGCGGAGCAGGCGATCCGCGAGGCCGAAGGGTATGCCGTCGAACGGGTCAACAACGCCGAGGGCGACGCGCGCCGGTTCGAAGCGCTCGTGACCGAGTACAGCCGCGCGCCGGCGGTGACGCGGCGGCGGCTCTACCTCGAGACGCTCGCGCAGATCCTGCCGCGCGCCGGGCGCAAGGTGATCGTCGACGACAAGGCGAAGTCGATCCTGCCGCTCCTTAATCTTCCGAGTGACGCCAAGGAGGGCGGGAAATGAAGCGCGCCCTGGCCCTCGCCTGGCTCGTCATCCTCGCCGTGGTGGGTCTCGCCTCCACCTACACCCTGTCGGAGACCGAGCAGGCGATCATCACCGAGTTCGGCAAGCCGGTCGGCGGGCCGCTGCTCACCCCCGGGCTGCACTTCAAGAAGCCGTTCGTCCAGGTGGTCCACCGGTTCGACAAGCGCTGGCTGGAGTTCGACGGCGATCCGAACGAGATCCCGACCAAGGACAAGAAATACATCTGGGTCGACACCTACGCTCGCTGGCGCATCGCCGACCCGCTGCGCTTCTACCAGGCGGTCGCCGACGAGCTCGGCGGGCAGAGCCGGCTGGACGACATCGTCGACGGCCAGACGCGCAACGCCGTCGCCTCGTTCGACCTGATCGAGCTGGTGCGATCCTCCAACCGCCCCTTCGATGTCACCGAGGAGCTGCAGGGGATCGGCGCCGCCGAGGCGATGGCCAAGGTGCTCACCGGGCGTCCGGAGATCGAGAAGATCGTCCTGGAGAAATCGGCGCAGATCACGCCGCAGTTCGGCATCGAGCTGGTCGACGTCCGGATCAAGCGGATCATCTACGTGCAGACGGTGCAGCAGAAGGTGTTCGAGCGGATGATCTCGGAACGCCAGCGGATCGCCGAGCGCAGCCGCTCGGAAGGGCAGGGACGGGCGGCGGAGATCCTCGGCCAGAAGCAGCGCGACGTCCTCGCCGCCTCCTCCGGCGGCTACCGCTCCGCGCAGGAGCTGAAGGGAAAGGCCGACGCGCAATCGACCGCGATCTACGCCCGCGCCTACGGCCGCGACCCGGAGTTCTACGGGTTCCTGAAATCGATGGAGACGCTGCAGGCGGGGATCGACAAGGACACCTGGCTCATCCTGTCGACCGACTCCGAAGTCCTGCGCTACCTGAAAACCGCCGGCGGCGCTCCGCGCTAGTCAGAGTCCTCGCCGAACATATCCCTCTGTTCAGCCGCCTGAGGCTGGGCCTTTGGTGCTCGCTTGTACGTCACGCTCGTCTGGCGAACGGGCGGGATGTCCAATCGCTTCCCGGCCAGCAACTCGCCGACAGTCATAATCTGAAGCCGGGGATGCTGGCCCCACGGCGAGTTGTAGAACCCGGCAGAGGCCGCTTCCGCTCGCATCGCCTTCGTCGGTTCGTCGAACGTGATGAGAACGCCAATTTCTGCCTTCTCCCGGTCAATCACACCTCGCAGGTCTCGGACGTACGGCGCGTGCAACTTACCGGCCTTTACCGAAAGAATGACCTGTTTGGTCTTGCCGGTGTCGCCTTCGTGGAAGTAGATCCGCCCGTCGATGCCTTGATCCGCGCCCTTTTTCCCCTCGGCCGGGCGTGCGCCGACCAAGCCGAGCGCCCACCATTGGAACTGGTACGGGTCCGACGCGGCCAGCGTTTCCGCGTCTGCGACGGACACCGGCTCGCCGATCACATCGTAAGTCTTCGCGATGTCGTCGCCATAGGTATCTCTGAGCCGATGTCGAATGAGGCCGATGGCGAGATTCGTGATATCGATCCCTATCCAGCGCCGGTTGAGTCTCTGTGCTGACGCGATGGTCGTTCCGCAGCCACAGAAGGGGTCAAGCACAGTGTCGCCTTCATTGCTGCTCGCGGCGATGATGCGATCTAGCAGGGCTTCCGGCTTCTGCGTGGGGTAGCCGAGCCGTTCCGCCGCCCGCGAGTTGATCGGATCGATATCCGTCCAGACATTCCCCACCAGGACACCCGCCATCTCGTCGAGGTATTTCTTAATTTGGGGTCGCTTGGTCTTTGAATCGGGGTACCAGATCAAGCCGGCAGCATCCAGGCGAGCCATCGTCTCCTTGGAATAACGCCAGCCGAGCGGTGGCGATGCGTGTCCCTTCCACTCGTACATCATGTTGGGTCGCGGCTTGGGACTGGTCATGTTGTCGAGCCTGTACCGGCGCCCATTGGCGTCCTTGAATCGGTACTTGTCCGCAATGTACTCCTCGCTGTGAGGCAGGTGAATGGGATTCCACGTGTGAGTGGCCCCCTTCGAGTAATGCAGCAACGTATCCGCGACAGGACTCCAGCGTTTCGCGTCGCTGTGGGTACCCGTGCGACGCCATGTCACGTCCGCGAGGAAGTGCTCGGGTCCGAACACCGAGTCCATGAGTATCTTCAGGTAGTGGCTCGCAGCCGGGTCGCAGTGAAGATAGATGCTGCCCGTGGACTTCAAGACACGGCGCAGCTCGACGAGGCGTGGTGCCATCATGGCGAGGTAGGCGAGCATGTCCGTGTCGCTGAGAATGGTCCGAAACGCCTGCATCGCCTTCGAGACACGCCCGCCCGATTCGACGACCTCTTCGTAGGCACGAGCCGCGCCCTCGTCCCATCGCCACGTATCCTCGAAGGCCTTGATCTGGGACGCAGCTTGCGAGCCGTCGCGCTCGGCGAACAGCACGTTGTAGCTTGCGTTCGAGTTGAACGGCGGGTCGAGGTAGACCAGATCGACGCTCTCGTCTGCCACGTGCCGGCGCAGCACGTCGAGATTGTCGCCTTAGTAGAGCAGGTTCATGTTGGAGCCCTTCAACGCAGCCTCTTCAGCTCGCGGGCCATCCTCAGGGCTTCTCCTTCGGCAGCAGGGGCTTGAGCCGCTCCAGCATATCGGGAATGTCGGTCGTTCCCGTCCTCCAGACCTCTTCCAGATCGACCGTGTCGTAGGCGTGAATGAGCCTGTCACGCATGCCCGTGGTCTTTGCCCAGGGGATGGCTGGGTTTCGTGTTCGGAAATCAGGAGAGAGTCTCTTGACGGCCTCACCGATAACGAGGATCTGGTGCAGGACGGCTGACTGACGCATCTCGTCGATCTTGAAGGCGGACTGTTCAATACCGGCGATAAAACTCATGACAAGTCGAGCGGCGTGAGCTATGTCAAGGAGGGTGGCGTCGTCATCTCGCTTCATAAACCACCTGGGCGGACTGAAGGATATCCTCGCGGCGGATCCAGTTGTGGCTTTGTTCAACCGCATCGCGACTGATGAGATCCACCGGCCGGCAGAGGATCCGGGCGAGTTCCTCCTCCATCTCCACGTGATCGAACAGGCTCCACTCGGCGTCGGGGGCGAAGGTCGCCAGGAAGTCCAGATCGCTGCGATCGGTGAAGTCGTCTCGCAGTGCCGACCCGAACAGAGAAAGCTGAGTGATCTTCCATCGGCGACAGAACTCACCGAGGGTGTCCAGCGGGAGCCGCACCTTCAGGGTGTCGGTGGTCATGACATGCGGAGTGTACCGCACTCAACCCTCAGCGCCGTGCCGGCGGTGCGAATGTGACCGCGGGGCAGCTCTAGCGCCGCGAGGCGCGCTGCGCCGTGGGCCGCGCCGCGTAGGCCGCGCGAGCGCGCTCGGCCACGCGCCCCGGGCCGCTGTCCTCATCGAGGAGCGCCAGGGCGGCCGCCGGATGCACCGCCGGCACAGGAGAGCCGCGGAACCCGGCGAGGTCGCGCGTGACAATGACGTCGCACGAGGCGGCCGCGGCGGCGGCGGCGCAGACGGCGTCTTCGAAATCGGGCCAGCCGAGGGCGAGAGCGCGCTCGAGGCCCACCCGGTCGACGGCTGCCACGCCGAACACCGCGAGGGTGTCCGCCACGATTCGGCGCGCGGCGGCGGCGCCACGGGCGCGCGCGACGAGATAGAACAACGTGGTGACGCCGTGAGCCGGCAGCAGGCCGATGGCGCGTTTCTCCTCGATGGCGGTCCACAGGCGCGTGGCGGCGTCCGCGTGCGGAGGGCGCGCGAGCAGCGCGTCGAGGGTCACGTTGACGTCGACGAGGAGGCGTTTCACCGGTGCTTGCGCTCGAGGTATTTGCGGTAGGCCGCGGGGTCGGCGGCGACGTCCCGAAGTTCCCGCCTCAGCCGCGCCAGGATCGGCGGCAGGCCCTCATCGCGCGGCGCTGCGGCTCCCGACACAAGGGTGAGGAACTGCTCGACAAGTCCCGATATGGAGGTGCCGTGCCGCGCGGCGTAGCGTTTGGCGCGGGTGACCACGGTCTCGTCCACGTTCAGCGTCAGCTTCGCCATGCACGTATCGTAGGCCAGAGCCCGTACGTACGCAAGCCGCCCGCGGCGCCGGCAGGGAGGTTCCGGGACGTCCGGGTCCGGGCGGGCGGCTACTGCTTCACTCAGCCCTCAACGCCGCCCCGCGCGGAGCATCGCCCAGATCGCCGGGCCGTCGTCCGGCAGGCGGCCGTGGATGGCGATTCGGAAGCCGAGCCGCTCGTACAGCGGGAGGTTGGCGGCGTTCGAGGTCTCGAGATACGCGGGGAGCCGATCGCGATCGGCGCGCTCGAGCGCCGGGCGCAGCAGCGCTCCTCCCAGTCCCTGCCGCTGGCGCGCCGGCTCGACGCCGATCCCGAGGAGATACCAGTGCGGCGACGTGATGGTCCGGTTGTGCAGCATCAAGGTGTGGTCGTGAAGGCGAGTGAGGCGCAGATAGGTCGCGGGCCCCAATCGGAGCGGCAGCAGGGCGTGGCCGGAGCGCAGCATCCGCAGCGGCGTCATCCGGAAGCGACCCGGCGCCATCCAGACCGCGACGCCGGCGCCATCCGGAGAAAGATCGACCCGCCCGAATCGGGCGGCGTCGTGCAGCGACGCCGCGAAAAAACGGCGCAGGTCGCGCCCGCGGCGTACGGCGTCCGGCATGACCCAGACCATCAGCGGATCTTCGTCGAACGCGCGCGCCATCAGGGCCGCGGCGGCCCGCAAGGCTTCGGGACCCGCTCCGGCGGCGCCGGGAATATTCTCAGACAACGATCGGTTTCGGCGCGGCGCCGGCGGCGCGCGCCGGGGCGGCGGGTGTCCGCGCGGCGCCGAGGATCTTCCTGAGGAACGCGCCGGTGGGGGAGCCCGTCGCCTGGGCCACCTGCTCGGGCGTCCCCTCGGCGACGATGCGGCCCCCCTCGTCCCCGCCCTCGGGGCCGAGGTCGAGGATCCAGTCGGCCGTCTTGATGACGTCGAGGTTGTGCTCGATGACGATCACCGTGTTCCCCTGATCGACGAGGGTGTTGAGGACCTCGAGCAGGTGGCGGATGTCTTCGAGGTGGAGCCCCGTGGTCGGCTCGTCGAGGATGTAGACCGTGCGGCCGGTGGCGCGGCGGCTGAGCTCCTTCGACAGCTTGATGCGCTGCGCCTCGCCGCCCGACAGGGTCGTCGCCGACTGGCCGAGCTTGATGTACGACAGGCCGACCGCGTCGAGTGTTTCGAGCTTGCGCCACACCTGGGGCACGTTCTGGAAAAACTCCAGCGCCTCCCGCACCGACATCTCCAGGACGTCGGCGATGCTCTTACCTTTGTACCGCACGTCGAGGGTCTCGCGGTTGTAGCGCCGTCCCTTGCACGCCTCGCAGGTGACGTAGACGTCGGGCAGGAAGTGCATCTCGATCTTGATGATGCCGTCCCCCTCGCACGACTCGCAGCGACCGCCCTTGACGTTGAACGAGAACCGGCCGACGCGGTAACCGCGGGCCCGGGCTTCTGGGACCGAGGCGAACAGATCCCGGAGCGGCGTGAACAGGCCGGTGTAGGTGGCGGGGTTGCTGCGCGGCGTCCGCCCGATCGGCGACTGATCGATGTCGATCACCTTGTCGACCTGGTCGACCCCGGTGAGCGAGCCGTGCTTCCCCGGCCGGATCGGCAGGCGGTCGATCTGCTTCGCCAGCGCCTTGAACAGGGTCTCGTTGACCAGCGTGCTCTTCCCCGAGCCGGAGACCCCGCAGACGCAGGTGAACAGGCCGACCGGGAAGCGCGCCGTGATCGACTTGAGGTTGTTCTCCTCGGCGCCGGTGAGCACCAGCCAGCCGCTGCCCGATGGGGCGCCACCCGATGAGGCGCCGCCCGATGAGGCGCCGCCCGCGGGCTGCTTGCGCCGCGCGTCGGCGGGCGGCCGGCGACGGGCCGGCAGCGGGATGGAGCGCCGGCCGCTCAGGTACTGACCGGTCAGCGACGCCGGGTGCGCGGCGATCTGCTCCGGCGTCCCCTCCGCCACGACTCGGCCGCCCTGCTCTCCCGCGCCGGGACCGAGATCGACGACGTGGTCGGCGGTGCGGATCGTCTCCTCGTCGTGCTCGACGACGATCACGGTGTTCCCCAGGTCGCGCATGGCGCACAGGGTGTCGAGCAGCTTGCGGTTGTCACGCTGGTGCAGCCCGATTGACGGCTCGTCCAGGACGTACAGCACGCCGGTGAGGCGCGAGCCGATCTGGGTCGCCAGGCGGATGCGCTGCCCCTCGCCGCCCGACAGGGTGGCGGCGGTGCGCGACAGCGACAGGTACCCGAGCCCGACGTTGAGCAGGAAGCCGAGCCGCTCGCGGATCTCCTTGAGCACCTGGTGGGCGATCTGCTGCTCGCGCGGCGTCAGGCTCAGCTCCGCGAAGGCGCGGTTCGCCTCCTTGATGGTCAGCGCCGTGTAGTGCGCGATGTTCTGCCCGCCGAGGGTCACCGCCAGCGACTCCGGCTTCAGCCGTGCCCCCTCGCAGGCGCCGCACGGCTCGAGCGACATGTAGCGCTCGATCTCCTCGCGCAGCGAGCTGGACTCGGAGTCCCGGTAGCGCCGCATCATCGACGGGATGACGCCGGCGAACGGCTTGCGGAAGTAGAAGCGGTTCTTCCCCTCGCGGTACTCGTAGTCGTACTCGGTCTTGCCGCTGCCGTACAGGAGCTGGCGCTGCGCCTCCTTCGGCAGCTTCTGGAACGGCAGGCCGGCGTCGAAGCGCATCGACTTCGCCAGCGCCGCGGCCCCCATGTTGAGCATCGACTTGCCGAATCCCCAGGTGCCGGAGATCGCCCCCGCCGCGACCGACAGCCCGGGGTTGGTGACGATCTTCGCCGGGTCGACCTCCTGGTGCGCCCCGAGCCCGTCGCACGACGGGCAGGCGCCGTACGGCGAGTTGAAGGAGAACATGCGCGGCACCAGCTCCGGCACCGACACGCCGCAGTGCGGGCAGGCGAGCGCGTCGGAGAAGATCAGGTCGTGCGCCTTCGTGTCGCGCGCCTTGTCCCCCATGACGTTGAGCGTCACCAGCCCCTCGGCCAGCTTCAGCGCGGTCTCCAGCGAGTCGGTGACCCGGTTCTTGATCTCCGGCTTCAGGACCAGCCGGTCGATGACGATCTCGATGGTGTGAGCCTTCTTCTTGTCGAGCTCGATGCCGTCCGAGATCTCGACCACCTCGCCGTCGATGCGCGCCCGCACGAATCCCTTCTTCAGCATGTCGAGGAGCGGGCGGCGGTATTCGCCCTTGCGGCCGCGCACGATCGGGGCCAGGACCTGGAACCGGGTTCCCGGCGGCATCTCCATCACCTGGTCGACGATCTGCTGCACCGACTGCCGGGCGATCGGCCGGCCGCACTGCGGGCAGTGCGGCAGCCCGATGCGCGCGAACAGGAGGCGCAGGTAGTCGTAGATCTCGGTGACCGTGCCGACCGTCGAGCGCGGGTTGCGCGAGGTCGTCTTCTGCTCGATCGAGATGGCGGGGGAGAGGCCCTCGATCGACTCGACGTCCGGCTTCTCCATCTGCTCCAGGAACTGGCGCGCGTAGGCCGACAGCGACTCGACGTAGCGCCTCTGTCCCTCGGCGTAGATGGTGTCGAAGGCGAGCGACGATTTCCCCGAGCCGGACAACCCGGTGAAGACGATCAGCCGGTTGCGCGGCAGGACGAGGTCGATGTTCTTGAGGTTGTGCTCGGCGGCACCCTTGATGACGATCGAATCGGCGGCCATGGTCGTGGAACCCGGCATCTTAGGGCAGCCGTCGAGCGCGAGTCAAACCCCGGAGTTGTCGTAGAAT
>JAYUCR010000247.1:0-4352 GCA_043740165.1 Acidobacteriota bacterium
TGATCTGGCTGCGGAGCTGGCTGCGCCGCGCCCGGTTGATGACGTTACGGGTGCGGGTCTTGCGGATGTTCTTGATGGCTGACTTGATGCGTGCCACGAAAACCTCCCTGGTCCTTACAGTGCCTGGTACGTTGGTGTCACTCGGCGATGAATGAGAATTCGGCCCGGCGGTTGGCCGCCCATGCCGCTTCGCTGTGCCCCGCGTCGAGCGGCTTCTCCTTGCCGTACGAGATGGTGCGCAGCCGCTGCGCCGGCAGGCCGAGCGACACCAGGTAATCGCGCGCGGCGCGCGCCCGGTGATCGCCCAGGGCCAGGTTGTACTCGCCGGTCCCGCGCTCGTCGCAATGGCCTTCGATGCGCACCGCGAGCCCGCTGTTCTGCTTGATGTGGGCGGCGTTGTCGCTGAGCACCGGCATGTCCTCGGAGCGGATGTCGGCCTTGTCGAAATCGAAATGGATGCGCTTGAGGGCGCCCTGGGCGTTCAGCGTATCGGCCTTCGACGAGGTGGTGTCGCCGAGCGACTCGCCGGACGGACTGGCTTCCTTGAAGCCGGTCGACTCGTCGACCTTCTCCGCCGGCTTGGCGGCATCGAACACCGGCGGTTGCGTGGTCGGAGCCTCGGCTTTCGGCTGGGCCGATTTGCACCCCACGGCAACGCCTGCGCCCAGGACAGCGATCGCCAGCAGAATCGAGCGGGAAGAAGCACCAAGAATCATCGAGTCACCTCCATAACCGGGAAGAGGTCGGGGCTGGCCGCCCGGACGGTTACGTCAGAAAACGCGCCGGAGTATAGCACGCGGAAAAAGCCCCCTCTACCGCGACCAGAACGGGGACGAATTGTTGCCTCCCTTGGTGAGGCGGCGCACATGATCGCCATTGGCGTCCATGGTGAAGATGTCGGACGAGCCGGTTCGATCGGAGGCAAATGCCAGGTGGCGGCCATCCGGAGACCAGCGCGGCCTTTCATTGCTGCCGTTGCCGCTGGTGAGGCGAATCAGCCGTGGGGGTTTGGCCGACATGTCGTAGGCGTAGATGTCGAATCCGCCGGGGACTCGCGCTGTGAAGGCGAGCACATTATTGGGTGGGGGCGACCAGTCCGCCTCATCACAGTAGGCCAGATCAATGTCCAGCCGGCGTTGGTTGCCTCCGTCCGAGTCCATCTGCCACATCTGCGGAGATCCGGATCGATCGGAGGTGAAGGCGAGGGCGCGCCCATCGGGAGACCAGGTGGGAGCCGTGTCGATCGCCTCGTTTCGGGTCAGGCGGGTTAGCGTCCCGTTGGGCACTTGGAGGACGTAGATCTCGGCATTGCCGTCGCGAGCGCTCGAGAAGGCCAGAAGTCGACCATCCGGGGACCACGCCGGGGCGCTGTTCAGTTCCCCCTTCTGAGGGAACGCCGTGCGGTGGCCGCCGTCGCTACTCTGGATGATCAGTTGCGGGCTGTTCCCCTTGAACGAGAGGTAGGCGATGGATTGGCGGTCCGGCGACCAGGCGGGGGAAATGTTGATCGAGCCGTTCGCGGTGATTCGCGTGGGCCGCGCCCCGTCGTAGTCCATGACAAAGATCTCTTTCCCCTTGCCGACCTGCGACACGTAGGCGATGCGGGTCATGGCGATCCCGCGCTGGCCGGTGTACTGCAGGACGGTCTCGTCGGCCATCTTGTGCGCCATCAGCCGCGTCTGATCGGATTCGCCGCGATAACGCTTGCCGAGAACCATGCGCTGCTCCGCGGTGTCGTAGACTCGGCCCTCGAAAACCGCGCCGGTCGGATTGTCTGCGCGCGCCAACCCGATGAGGAGCGCCTCCGCGCCGATCCCCTGCCATTCTTTGTAATTGCCGCGCTTGTCGTCGAACGATCCCACCAGCTTCAGATATTCGTCCGGCACCAGCGAGAAGAAATTGGAGAAGAGCAGATCGTCGCGCAGGACGTCATGCAGGGCCGCGGCGGCTCCCGGGATCTTCGGGTCGGCGCCACCCTCGAACGCCGGGATCGCGATCGGCACCTTGGGCCGACCGGCGCCGACGATCCGGATGGTGGGGGAGTCCGAAGGGGGCGCCTCCTGGGCCCGCATGGCGGGCGAGGCAAGGAACGCGCAGAGCATGGAAATCGTGAAGAAGGCGGCGACGGTTCGCGGCACGATGTCAGTCTCCGGAATTCCCCGGCTCCGTTCCCTCGGGTGTGAGATCGAAGACGATCTGCACCGTGAGGGTGTCGAGCGACAGGGAGATGGGGAACGGCGGGAACGGCTCGGCATCCTTGACCGCACGCTGCACCGACCGATCGAGAGGGTCGAAGCCGCTCGGGGTCGCGAGCTCCAGCCGCATCACCCGGCCGGTCCGGCTCAATTGCAGGCGGACGGTGGCCGATCGGGTCTCGCGCCCGGTGTAGACCGGCCGGATCCAGGCGCCGCGGATGCTGCGATCGAGCAACGACAGGTAGAAGGTGTAGTCATCTCCGCCCCCTCCCGTGCCCTGGCCTCCGCCTCCGGCGGCACCGGTGCCGGTCCCCCCCGGCGCTCCCGTGGTCGGGGACGGCGCGGCCTCTTCCGGCTTGGGCGAGGTCGCCTCCGGCGGCGCCATAGTCTTGGCCGGCACGGTGGCGGTCGCGGTTTCCTCGGCCTTCGGCTCCGGCTTGGCGGTTGTCTTCTTCTTGGCATCGCGGTCCGGGATGGTGATCGCCTTCTCGGTCAGCTTCGGCGGCGGCGGTTTCACGGCCGGCTTCGTGATCGGCTTCGACTTGGGTGCGGCCGCCGGCGGAGGTGTCGCGGGAGCCGCCGGAGGCTGCGGCGCCGCGGCGGCGGGAGGCCCGGCCGGGCCGCCGGGGGGCGACATGAGATCGACGACGTAGACCGGCCCCGCGGGCGGCGCCGACGCCATGAGCCGCGGCACGCCGAAGGCGATGAGAAAAGCGGCGGCATGAAGGCCGAGCGACACGAACAGCACCGAGCGCGACAATCCGGAGGCGGCCCGGTCGGCCGGTCCCACGCCCTTCCCGGGTCCGGGCTCCGGTCCGAGATCGAGCCCGAGCGATGCCGCGCGCGTCATGGCGCGCCGGCCTTGCGCGTCGCCGGTTTGCTGCTGGGGGCCGGAGCGCGGGCTGGCGGCGCAGGGCGGGTCACCATGCCGACCTTGTCGGCGCCGGCGCGCTTGATCTGATCCATCACCGACATGACGCGGCCGTAGGAGACATCCTGATCGGCCTTCAGGAAGATGAAGTCGGTGCCGGTGCGCTGCATCTCCGACTTGAGCTTGTCGGTCAGCAGGGCCAGGTTCACCGGGCGGTCGTTCAGGTAGATGGTGCTGTCGCGGTCGACGCTGACGACGAGTCGATCCTCGTTCGCGTCGGAGCCCGACTCGGTCTTGGGAAGCCGCACGTCGATCCCGCGGCTCATCATCGGCGCCGTGACCATGAAGATGATCAGCAGCACCAGGATGACGTCGACCAGAGGCGTCACGTTGATTTCGGAGAGGGCGGGGCCGAAGCGCCCACCGCCCTTTCCGGGAAGGCTCATTGCCATGTCAGGTCCCGCCGCATCAAGGTGCGCCGCCCGCGCGACGACCCGGGCAAGCTCCTAGCCGCGGAATGTCCCGGCCTCGAGGGGTGCCGCCGCGGGGCGACCGGCGTCGAGCTGCGTTTCCGCCAGCGCCATGAACTGCGGCACGAAGCGCTCGATCCGTCCGCCGAGCCGGCGGGCGCGGGCGAGCAGCAGGTTGTAGCCGACCACGGCCGGGATGGCCGCCGCGAGTCCCGCGGCGGTGGTGACCAGGGCCTCGGAGATGCCGGGGGCCACTGCGGCGAGGCTGGCCGATCCGGCGACACCGATTCCCTGGAACGCGTCCATGATCCCCCAGACGGTGCCGAACAGGCCGATGAACGGCGTGACGCTGCCGGTGGTCGCCAGGATGCCGAGATGGCGATCGAGCCCGTCGGCCTGCACCGACGCCGCCTCCTCGAGGCGCCGCCGCACCCGCGCCAGCACCCGCTCGCGCGGCGATTCGGAAGCTCCGGTGGCACCGCGGCCGGCTCCCAGCCCTTCGTTCACGGCGGTGATCAGCTCGCGGAAGCCGGATTGAAAGATCGCCGCGAGGGGGCTGCCGGGGAACCGCCCGGCGCGTTCGGCCAGGTCGCTCAGGCGACGGTCGGAGCGCATCTCGCGCGCCAGAAGCTCGGACTCGATCTCCGCGCGTCGGAGCGCGCGGAAGCGCCCAATCATCACCGCCCAGGAGAGCACCGAGAAGGCGAGAAGCGCCAGGAGCACCAGCTGCGCCACCGGCCCCGCCTCGGCCACCAGGCGGAACGGATCGGTTCGCAAGCCGGTCACCGCCGCGCCCAGCAGCACTCCTTCAACATG
>JAYUCR010000248.1:0-1743 GCA_043740165.1 Acidobacteriota bacterium
CGACCTGGAGCTGCTCCGCGACGCGCTCCTCCCCCGGCGGCCTGCCGGCAGGAGGGCGGCGTGAAGGTCCTGCTCTCCGGCGCATTCAATCCGAGCTTCGAGGCCCTCCCGGAGTATCTCGCCGGCGCGATGCGGCGGCTGGGGCACACGGTCGTCCTCTTCGATCACCGGCGGTTTGTCGTCCCCGGGCGCCTGCGCCGCCGCCTCCCGGTCCTCCAGCGGCTCGACCGCGCGCGTCTCAACGCCGCCTTCCTGCGCCGGGTTCGCGGGACGCGTCCCGAGGTCGTGGTGGTGAACCAGGGGATGACCCTGACCGCCGCGACCGTGCGCGCGGCGCGCGATGCCGGCGCCCGCTGCGTCAACTGGTTCTCCGACTACCCGGCCGAGCTGCACGACGGGATGCTGGTGGCGCCGGCCTACGACGCCTTCTTCCTCGGATCCTCTTACGCCGCCCGCCTGCACCGGGACGCCGGTCACGCGCATGCCTCATGGCTTCCGTTCGCCTGCGACGAGGAGACCCACCGGCCGATCGACGCCGCGGGGGTGCGGCGCGTCGTGCTGGTCGGTTCGTATTACCCGGAGCGTCATCTCCTGCTCCGCTTCCTGCGCGGCCTGCCGATCGATGTCTACGGACCCGGGTGGGAGCGCGCCCGGGAGGATCCCTTCGTCTCTCCGATGCTGCGCGGCGGCGCTTTGCGTCCCGAACGCTGGCGACGCCTTTACGGGGCGGCCGCGGCGGTGCTCAACATCCATTACGGATCCGGCGCGCCGCGCCCGATCTCCGGCGACCTGGCGAACACCCGGGTGTTCGAGATCCTCGGATGCGGCGCGCTGCAGATCGTCGACCGGCAGGGAGACGTGATGCGCCTGTTCCGCGAAGGAGTCGATCTGCTGGCGTTCACCAGCGGCGAGGAGCTGCGGGCCAGGGTCGAGCAGGCGCTCGCCGATCCGGTCGCGGCCCGCGCCATCGCCCGCGCCGGCCGGCAGGCGGTGCTGGCGGGGCATACCTACGCCGATCGGGCCCGCGTGCTGGTCGGGGACGCGCGATCCGCGTTCGAGATTCCGGAGTCGACGTCCCAGGCACCTCCCTTGCGCACCGCCGGAGGCCGGCCATGAAGCCGGCGCGCGTCGTGCACGTGGTGGAAGCGCTCGAACTGGGAGGGCTGGAGCGCGTCGTGGAAACGCTCGCCCGGCTCGCATCGCCCCGGTTCCAGACCGCGGTTCTGGCGCTGGCGCGCGACGGTCAGGTCGCCGAGGCGCTGCGCCGGGCCGGGGTTCCGGTGCGCTGCCTCAACCTGCGCGACTACTACCCCGGGAGTGTCGTGCGCGTGGCGCGGGCATTGAGGGCCAGCGGCGCCGACCTGGCGCACACGCACGGCCACTTCGCCGGCGTCGCCGGCCGGCTGGCGGCCCGTCTCCTGGGGCTTCCCACCGTGATCCACCACCTGCACACCACCGACCCGACGTTGCGCCGCCGCCACATCCGGCTGGAGCGCCTCCTCGGCCACGGCACGCATCGCATCGTCTGCTGCTCCTCGGCGGTCGCGGAGCACGCGGCGCGCGCCCTCCAGGTTCCCGCTTCCCGCCTCGAGGTGGTTTGGAACGGCATCGAGCCCGCGCCGCTCGTCGAGCGCGCCGCCGCGCGCCGGAAGCTCGGCGATCCCCCGCCGCCTCTCGTCGGCTGCGTGGGCAGCCTGACGCCGCACAAGGGCCAGGCGGTGCTGGTGCGCGCCTTCGCCTCCC
>JAYUCR010000249.1:0-4343 GCA_043740165.1 Acidobacteriota bacterium
GGGCAGACGCTCTACTCGGTGTCGCGCCAGTACGGCGTGCTGGTGAAGGCGCTGATGCAGGCGAACGGCATTACCGACCCGCGCACCGTTCCTGCCGGCCGGGCGCTCCTGATTCCGGGCAGCGACGCGGCTCCTCCTGCGCCCGGAACCGGGACGCGCCCCCACGACGGCCCGCGCCGTGCGCCAGCGCCGCAGGCGGTGCATCTCGCCTGGCCGCTGCATGGTCCGATCACCGCCCCCTTCGGGCAGCGCGGGCAGCACCGGCATCACGAAGGGATCGACATCGACGGCGAGCGCGGCGATGAGATTTTCGCGGCGGCCTCCGGCACGGTCATCCGGGCCGGGATCGACGGGAGCTACGGCCGAATGGTCGAAATCGATCACGGCGACGGGCTGATCACCCTCTATGCTCACGCCAGCCGGCTCCTGGTGCAGGCCGGGGATCACGTGCGCACCGGCACCTGCATCGCGGAAGTGGGCGGATCGGGGAACGCGCGCGGCACCCACCTGCACTTCGAAGTGCACCTCAACGACCGTGCGGTCGATCCTCTCCCGTTTCTCCGCGGCCCGGCCATCCTCAGCGCCGGGACGCGATAGCCGCGGCGCGGAAGCGCCGCGCCCGACCCCCGCGCCGGGACACCCCTTTCCCCCGGCCCGCCGAGTGTGCGACGATGAGCGCTCGTTTCAGAGGAGAGCGTCCGGCATGAGCGCCCCCGACAAGAGCACCGCGGAGCAGATCTTCGAGGCCGTCGAGCACGGCAAGATGGACCGCGTGGAGGAACTGCTGCGCGAGGATCCCCAGCTCGTCAACGCCCGCAACGACCGAGGCGACTCCGTCCTGCTGGCCGCCGCCTACGGCGGCCGGACGGCCATCTTCAGCCTCCTGATCGACAAGGGGGCCGCGGTGTCGTTGTTCGAGGCGGCCGCGATCGGCTTGAAGGATCGCGTCCTGGAGCCGCTGCGCCGCGATCCTCAACTGGCCAACGCCTACAGCCACGACGGATGGACTCCCCTGCACCTGGCGGCGTTCTTCGGCCACATCGAGGTCGCGGAGCTGCTGCTCGATCACGGCGCCGACGTGAACGCCCGCTCGCAGAGCGAGCGCTTCGCGCGCGCCAACACGCCGCTGCACGCCGCCGCCGCCAACCGGCAGCTCGCGGTCGCGGAACTCCTGGTGGCGCGCGGGGCCGACGTCAACGCGCGGGACGGCAGCGGGTTCACCCCGCTGGCCCTGGCGGCGAACAGCCGCAGTGATCTCATGATGCTCCTCCTCCTCGAGAAGGGCGCCCAGGCCGACTGAAGGCCGCGCCCATCAGCCACTTCAGGACGGTTGCCATGATCCTCCTGGCAACCTATATTCCCCGGGCGTCCGTGTCGGCCGCCAGGAAACCACTCCGCGCCGGGGGTCGGAAATGACCGCAGAGTCGATCTGCCAGGAGCTGGAAGCGCTGCGCCGCGAGGGGAAGAGCCTGGAGGTCCTCCTGGCGCACGCCGTCGATCGCCTGCACCATTCCAACCCGCGCTTCCACTGGACCGGCATCTACGAGCTGTTTCCCGACCAGGTGCTCCGGCTGGGGCCGTTCATCGGGGCCCCCACGGACCACGTCTTCATCGCCGTCGGGCAGGGGGTCTGCGGAACGGCGGTCCTGGAGCGCCGCAACATCAACGTCCCCGACGTGCGCCAGGCGACCAACTACCTCGCCTGCTCCACCGCCACCCGCTCCGAGCTGGTCGTCCTGATTCGCCGCGGCCCGACCATCTATGCGCAGATCGACATCGACAGCCACGACCTTGACGCCTTCGATGCCGACACGGTGCGCGCCGTCGAAACCGTGGCCGACTGGCTGGCCGGGGCGTATGCCGGCGACCGGGAGCCGGCCGCCCATCCGCCGCGCGGGGTGCGCCCCTGAGCCGGAGCGCCGCTTCGCGGGCGCGGGTCGTCCCGCCGGAGGGGCTGGAGCCGGACTCGGTCGAGTCGCTGCGGCAGCGCCTCGAAGACGCCGAGCGCCGCTTCCGACAGCTCGACATGCACCTCCACCTGCTGGAGCGCGAGCGCCAGAAGCTCTCGGCCGTGGTCAACCACGCCGATGCCGGCTTCGTCGCCTTTGACGGCGATCTGCGGCTGGTCTGGTCCAACGCGGTGTTCGGCAACCGGTACGGGGCGCCCGCCGGCGCCGCGGTCCCGCAGGCCTCACCGGCCGCGCCGGCCGCGCCCGCCGCCGGCACGGAATGCCACCGGGTGCTGTGCGGCCAGGACCGGCCGTGCGACGACTGCCCGGCGGCGCAGGCGTTCGCCGCGGGGCGCGTCGCGCACCGCGAGATGAAGCTGTCCCTGGCCGGACACGTGCGCCACATCTACGCGACGGCGATGCCGATCCGCTCCCCCGACGGCACCATCGAGGAATCGCTCGTCATGCTTCAGGACGTCTCGGACCTGGACGTGCTGCGGCGCTCGCAGGAGGCGCTGCGGGTCAGCGAGTCGCGCTTCCGGTCGATCTTCGAGAACGCCTCCACCGGGATGAGCACCGTGGCTCCGGACGGCACCCTCCTGCAGGTCAACCGGGCCTTCTGCCGCTTTGTCGGGCGCACCCCTGAGGAGCTGACGGGGGCCAGCATGCTCGACATCACCCACCCCGACGATCGATCGGCCACGGCCCTCCTCCTGAAGCCGGGCACCGGCGAGGACGAGGTTCCCGCCACCGTGGAGAAGCGCTACCTGCGCAAGGACGGGACCGTGGTCTGGGGCCTGACCAGCGCCACCTGGCTGCGCGACGAGCGCGGGCGACCCGACTGCGCCGTCACCCTGGTGCAGGACGTGGACGAGCGCAAGCGGACCGAGGAGCTCCTGCAGAGCAGCGAGGACAAGCTGCGCCAGTCGCAGAAGATGGAGGCGATCGGCCGGCTGGCGGGAGGGGTGGCACACGATTTCAACAACCTGCTCACGGTGATCACCGGCCGTTGCGACCTGCTGTTGCGCCGGCAGGACCAGAGCGCGCACGCCCTCCGCGAGGTCGAAGTGATCCGCGACACGGCCGACCGCGCCGCCGCCCTGACCCGCCAGCTCCTGGCCTTCAGCCGCAAGCAGGTCCTCAAGCCCCGCGTGATCGATCTGAACGCCATCATCGCCGACATGGAATCGATGCTGCACCGGCTGATCGGCGAGGACGTGCGCCTGATCTCCTCGCTGCGACCCGACCTCGGCATGACGCGCGTCGATCCCAGCCAGATGGAACAGATCATCATGAACCTGGCGATCAACGCCCGCGACGCGATGCCGGACGGCGGGCGGCTCACGATCGAGACCGACAACGTCGTGCTGGGGACCGACAGCATCGTCCGCGACGTCCACACGCTCCCGGGGTCGTACGTCCTCATGGCGGTGAGCGATACCGGCACCGGGATGGACGCCCCGACGCGCGGGCGGATCTTCGAGCCGTTCTTCACCACCAAGGGTCCCGGCAAGGGGACCGGGCTCGGGCTGTCGACGGTGTACGGGATCGTCAAGCAGAGCGGCGGCTATATCTTCGTCTACAGCGAGCCCGACATGGGAGCCACCTTCAAGATCTATCTGCCGCGCGTCGACGGCGCGACCGAGTCGGCGGGAGCGGGAAGCAGCGAATCGACCCCCCGCGGCACCGGCACGATCCTCCTGGTGGAGGACGAAGGGGTGGTGCGCGACCTGGCGAAAGAGATCCTCGAGCAGGGAGGCTACACCGTGCTCGCGGCCGGCGGCGCCGCCGAAGCCCACGCCCTGTGCGCCGCGCACAAGGGCCCCATCGACCTGCTGCTCACCGACGTGGTCATGCCGGAGACCGGCGGGCGCGCCCTGGCCGCCGCCCTGACCCGCGACCGCCCCGGGATGCGCGTCCTGTACATGTCCGGCTACAGCGACGAGGCGGTGGTGCTGCACGGCGTCCTGGAAGCCGGCACCGCCTTCCTGCAGAAACCGTTCACCCCGGAAGGACTGGCCCGCAAGGTGCGCGAGACCCTCGACGGCCGCACGGCGTGATACAGTACGCGTCCGATGAGCCGACGCGCGCTGTCGTTGACGCTTGGTCTTTTTCTGCCCGCGGGAGCTCTCCTGGCGCACTCCGGCGCCGTGCCGGCTCCCGATCAGCCCTCCCCGGCCCCGACCTTCAAGCTCGAGAAGGTCAGCGACCACTTCTATTGCCTCTACGGGAAGGGGGGGAACGTCGGAGTCCTGGTCACCGACCGCGGTGTCGTCGTGGTGGACGATCAGTATGAAGAGGTGGCGCAGGGGATCGTCGATCAGATCCGCACCCTCACCAACAAGCCGATCCGGTACCTGATCAACACGCACTACCACGCCGATCACACCGGCG
>JAYUCR010000250.1:0-1740 GCA_043740165.1 Acidobacteriota bacterium
GGCTACGTCGGCGAGGTGACCGAGGAGCAGGTGCGGAAAGACGCCCAGGGCGAGTTCGACCTGGGCGACCTGGTGGGCCGGGCCGGCTTGGAGCGCCAGTACGATCCGGCGTTGCGGGGCGCCAAGGGCTGGAAGGAGGTCGTGGTCAACAGCCATGGCCGGGAGATGGAGGAGGTGGGGGAGGGGCGGCAGCCGACTCCGGGGCGTGCCCTCCGCCTGACCGTCGACCTCGACCTGCAGCGCACGCTGGAGGAGGCTTACGGCGAGGAGCTGGGTTCGGCGGTGTTTCTCGATCCCAACTCGGGGGCCGTGCTGGCGATGATTTCCCGTCCAGCTTTCGATCCGAACGTGTTCGCGCATCGGTTCACGCAGGACGTCTGGCAGGCCGTCGTCACGGACATCCGGCATCCGCTCCAGGATCGCGTGCTGCAATCGAAGTTCGCGCCCGGCTCCGTCTTCAAGATTGTCATGGCGATCGCCGCCCTGGAGGAAGGAGTGGCCGGCCCCGGCCGGATCGACCACTGCAACGGGTCGTATCGCTTCGGCGACAAGATTTTTCAATGCTGGGGCATCCGCAAAGGCGGGCACGGGACCATCGCCATGCGCGAGGCGATCATCCAGTCCTGTAACGTCTACTTCTATCGCCTGGGAAACGAGATGGGGATCGAGCGCATCTCCAAGTGGGCCAAGCTCCTGGGATTCGGAGAAACGACCGGGATCGATCTGCCGCACGAGGATGGGGGCACCGTTCCCGATCCCGACTGGAAGCGTCGCGCGGTGCCGCGCGATCCGGTCTGGCATCCCGGCGAGACGATCTCCGTGTCGATCGGGCAAGGCGCGCTCGAGGTGACGCCGCTGCAGATGGCGGTCTTCGCCTCGACCATCGCCAATGGAGGAACCGTCTACCGTCCGCACCTCATCGCGCCAGCCGGGGAGGAGCGGCGATCGGGCGATGCCGCCGACATCCTGCGCACGGTGACGATCCATTCTTCGACCCTGGCGGTGATCAAGGACGCGATGTGGGGGGTGGTGAACGACGAAGGCACCGGGGTCAGGGCCCGCATCGAAGGGCGGGACGTGTGCGCCAAGACCGGCACGGCCCAGGTGTTCAAAATGTCGCGCGACATCGACGCCGACAAGCTCCCGAAGGACAAGCGGGACCACGCGTGGTTCGTCGGGTTTGCTCCCCGGGATCATCCGACCATCGCCTGGGCGGTGTTTGTGCAGAACGGCGGTCATGGGGGCACGGTCGGGGCCCCGATTGCTCGGGCGGTTCTGGAAAAATTCTTCGCGAAGCAGGATCTCAAGGATGGAGACGGGCGTGTTGCAAGCGCGACGACACCTCGGTAGTTTCGACTGGATCCTGTTCCTGAGCGCCCTGACCCTGCCGCTCATCGGGCTGGTCGTGATCTTTTCCGCGACGACCGGCACCCCTTCCGCCGGAGCCTTCGAGCGGCAGGTCCTCTGGCTCTCGATCGGGATCGTCGCGATGGCGCTGGCGATTCTGATCGATTACCACACGTTGGCGGAGTTCGCCTATGTCTTCTATGGACTCGGTCTCGTCCTGCTGATCGCGACGCTGTTCTTCGGCCGCGTCGTGAATGCGAGCAAGTCCTGGATCGGGTATGGCGGCGTGCAGTTCCAGCCGTCGGAGCTCACCAAGATTGCAACCATTCTGATGGTCGCCGCCTACCTGGGGCGGGAGGGCATCCGCGGCCTCGGTCCGGCGCGATTCGCCGT
>JAYUCR010000251.1:0-1739 GCA_043740165.1 Acidobacteriota bacterium
ACCAGGGCGACGGCGACCAGGGCGATGACCTTCTTCATGGCGGCCTCCTCGAGAGAGCGACGGATTCGGGCTGGCACAGTTGGCGGAAGCGAGTGGGAATCGAACCCACCAGAGCCGGGTTCCCCCGGCTCCCGACGGATTTGAAGTCCGTGCAGGACACCAGCCCCGATGCGCTTCCGGTCCGGTCGCAGAGTCTAAGAGCCTGTCCGAGGATTAGCAAGGCCGGGGGGCGGAGGGCAGGGCCGCGCACTACGGCTTCGGTTCGCTCGCGAAGGATCCGGCAGGCTTCGCGATCCGCGCGGCGCGGCTCACAGGCGCCTCCGTGCGCGACCCTGCCCTCCGCCCGCGCCTCGGTGCTCTCTTCGGCCCCGCGTGCCGAGCCGGCGGATATAATGCGGCCGATGAAGAACTCGTCGATCGAGGATACGCACCCGCTTGCAGGGGTCGAGACCGGCTCCGGACGGCCCGAGCCGGCACCCGGGCCGGCGACGACCGCGGTCCGGATCGAGGTCTCCGGTCTCTCCGACAGAGGAAAGGTCCGTGCCGAAAACCAGGATCACTTCGTCGTGGTGCGCACCGGGCGATTCTCCGAGACGGTGGCGACCAGCCTGCCGCCGGGGGAGGTCCCGGAACGCACCGAGGAGCGGGGCCTGCTGATGATGGTCGCCGACGGCATGGGCGGCCACGCGGCCGGCGAGGTGGCGAGCCGCACGGCGATCGCCACGCTGATCACCCAGGTGCTCAATCACCCCGACTGGATCCTGAAGGTCGACGAGCAGAGCGCTGCCGAGATCCTGGATCGGGCCGTGAACCGCTACCGGGCTCTCGACACCGCCTTAGCACAGCGCATGGAGGCGGACCCGGCGCTGCGCGGCATGGGAACGACCCTGACGGCGGCATACTGCCTCGGTCTCGATCTCTTCATCGCGCACGTCGGGGATTCCCGCGCCTACCTCTTTCGCGACGGATCGGTGCGGCAGCTCACCCGCGATCACACGCACGTGCAGCGACTGGTCGACGCCGGAATCCTGAGTCCTCAGGACGCGGCCACGCACGGGCTGCGCAACGTCCTGACCAACGTCCTCGGCGGCGGAAAGAGATCGGTCGACGTCGAGGTGCACAGGCTGCGGCTCGCCGGCGGCGACCGGCTGCTCCTGTGCAGCGACGGCCTCACCGGCATGGCGCAGGATGACGAAATCGCCGGCATCCTCGGCCGGGGCGAGTCCACCGAGGAGTCATGCCGCCGTCTCGTCGATCTCGCGCTCGAGCGCGGCGCCCCGGACAACGTCACCGTGGTCGTGGCGCGCTATGAGTTATCCGGAACTCCCTGAGGCCGGCACCTCCAGAGAGTCGGCGCCCGGCGGTGGAATCCGGGTGTAGGATGCGTTCACCGGCTTCTGCGCATTGCTCAACAGATTTGGGAGACCGCGTTCCGGGATCGCCGTCCGTTGGTTGCCGGCGCGCCCTGCGCTGGACCTGGCTGATCGCCGCTCTCCTCGCGGCGGTTCCCGGGTCTTCCGCCTGCGGTGCGGCACCGTCCGGCGAACGTCCCAGCATCATCCTCCTGTCGATCGATACGCTGCGCCCGGACCATCTCGGCATGTCCGGCTATCGGCGCGACACCTCGCCCTTTCTCGACAGCCTGGCCGGGCAGGGTGTTCGATTCGTCAACGCCTTCGCGCAGGCCTCGTGGACCCTGCCCTCGCACGTCCTGGGATTTCAGGTCTGGCGCGTCGATC
>JAYUCR010000252.1:0-4334 GCA_043740165.1 Acidobacteriota bacterium
TCCTCGTCCTGTCCGGTGTACTTGTTGCGCACCCGCTCCTTCTGGGTGTAGGCCTTCACGTTGTCGATGTAGTTGCTGCACAGGCGCGAGATCGCCTCCTCGTCCGCCGATATCGCCCGCTGCACCTCGTTCTTGGCGATATCCTCGTACTCCTGCTTGACCACCCCGAGCAGGTCGCGGTAGCGCTTGCGCAATTCCTCCGAGGTGATCAGGGAGTGATGGCGCAGCCCCGATTCCATTTCATTGAGCACCATGAACGGGTTGATGCACCCCTCGCCCTTGTCGGAGACGAGGGCGTTGCTGATCTTGTCCTGCACGTAACGCGGGGAGATGCCGTCCATGCCCTCGCGCATCGCCTCCTTGCGCAATTCCTTGACGTTGTCCTCGGTGAACCCGGGAAGCGTCTTGCCGTTGTAGAGGCGCAGCTTCTGCAGGAGCGTCAGGTCCGCCTTCTTCGGCTCTTCCAGGCGGGTCAGGATGGCCCACATCGATGCCATCTCGAGCGTGTGGGGGGCGATATGTTTGCCCTTGATGCGCGCCGGGTTGTAGTCCTTCTCGTAGATCTTGATCTCCTCCGACAGCTTGGTGATGTAGGGGATGTCGATCTTGACCGTCCGGTCGCGCAGCGCTTCCATGAACTCGTTGTGCTGCAGCTTGCGGTACTCGGGCTCGTTGGTATGCCCGATGATCACCTCGTCGATGTCGGTCTGGGCGAACTTCTTCGGCTTGATCTTGTGCTCCTGCGACGCCCCAAGGAGATCATAGAGGAAGGCGACGTCGAGCTTCAGCACCTCGATGAACTCGATGACGCCGCGGTTGGCGATGTTGAACTCGCCGTCGAAATTGAAGGCGCGCGGGTCGCTGTCGGACCCGTACTCGGCGATTTTCCGGTAGTTGATATCCCCCGTCAGCTCGGTCGAGTCCTGATTCTTTTCATCCTTGGGCTGGAAGGTGCCGATGCCAACGCGATCCTTCTCCGACAGGATGACGCGTCGCACTCTGATGTGCGAAATGATTTTGGTCCAGTCGCCGCCATAGCGCATGGTGAGTTCCTTGTAGTTCTGGCGGCAGAAGGGGCACAGATCGCCTTCGATCACAACTTTTTCGCTTTCGGGCCGGCCCTCGTTCAGCATGCGCAGCATTTCCGGACGCAGGTCGTCGGGCACCAGATGGAGGGGCTCCTCGTGCATCGGGCAGGGTTGGATATCCGGGGCCTGATCGGGCCGGCGGCGGCTGCCCTCGCCGTCCATGACCCAGGTGTACGAGTAGAGCGCTCCCTCCGGGCGGCGCGAATACTCTTCGAGCCCCCGCTTCAGCCTTCGCACGATGGTGGATTTCGCCGAGCCGACCGGACCATGCAGCAGCAGGACACGCTTCTCGGTCCCGTAATGCTGCGCCGCCGACTTGAACACATTGACCAGCTTCTGAAGGGGGATATCCAGCCCGAAGACAGCGTCCGAGCCGCCCGATTCCTTGTCATCGAAGAAGTTGAAATGCACGATCTTCTTCTTGTACTCGAAATACTCGCGGGTCCCCTTGAGGAGGATCATGTCGTACACGCGCTGAAAAGCGGTGCGCGTCACCTTCGGGTTCTGGCGCACCACATCGAGGTACTCCTCGAAGGAGCCCTCCCAGTGCTGGTCGCGGAAGCCTCGCAGGTCCTGGAGCCGGGCGATGAGCTGTACGATTTCGCCGCTCCGTGGAGCCTGCGAGCCAGGGCGCGCGTCGCCGGAGGAGGTGCGGGCCGGAGTCGGTGACTGTGCCGTATCTTTTTGATAGGACATGGTTTCCTCGACCTCAAGAAACTCGTGCCCCAATATAGGTCCCGGTCACAGAATTGTCAAAACGTTTCCGACAAATTTTGTCGGTCACGAGGTTCGGTTGACAGTGGCGGGGAGTCGCCGCTACCATCGCGCCCGCTGCTGCGAGGTGCCACCGTGGAGCCGCAGGCCATACATCGCGCCGTGCGTGACGCGTTCCGCGATGTCCTTTCCAATCCTTCCTTGCGCGCCGAGGCTCTCACGGGAGCTCTTGACGAAGCTGGAGCGCGCTTCGGCGTCGAGCCTTATCGAACCTGCCTGGTCCTTCTGATGCTCAAGCCCCGGCCCGAGCCCGAGGCCCGCGACCTGATCGAATCGATCGAGAGGCACCGCGGAGAATTACGCCAGCGGCTCGAACGGGACCCTGGATTCATGGTGGCCGCCTCGGATCTCGCGCACGCGGCCGGAGGGGCCGGCCGCCTGGGGGCCTCCGGCGAGGCGCAGCGCCCCGTCTGGTCGATGCCGGCGACCTTCGATGAGCGCCTGGAACGCGAGCTCCGGCGTTCGGCGCGGTCGGGCCTCGCCGTCTCGCTGATTGTCCTGTCGCCCGACGTGGCGCGCGGGCTCGATGACGATGCTTCCGTGAGCGCAGAGTCGGTGGTGCGGGAGGCGACGCGCGATGTCGACTGGGTGACCCGCCTGCTGCCGGATGGGCTCGCTGTGCTGTTGCCGTGCACCGCCGGCGTCGACGGACTCCGGGCTGCCGCGCGACTGAGGTCTCTGGTCTCCGGCGCGAGCGGAACCGCCTGGAGCGCCGGGATCGCTTCCGCCCCCGATCGGGCCCGCTCTGCCGAGGTCTTCGCCGCGGGAGCCCTTGCCGCGCTGGAGCAGGCCCGTCGGGAGGGCGGGGGGACGGTGTGCGGTATGGGGCAAGAGCGGCGCCGGGGCCGGCGGCGCCAGGTGGGACACACGCTCGATGGCTGGGTGGACGCCGGAATCGTGCGCTGGCCGGCGACGCTGGTGGATCTATCGCCGTGCGGCGCTTCGTTGAGATTGCCGGAGGAGCTGGCGCTCGGGACGCGCCTCCTCCTGGGGCTGCGTGAAACGGGCGCCCGAGCCCGCGCTGCCGAAATCCCCGCACGGGTCGTCCGGGTGACCCGGGGGGCGGTTGGCGGGAAGGGCGCTTCCTGGGACACAGGGCTCGATTTTGTCGCCGCGGCTGGGGAACGCCTGCAGGTGGTGGATCTCCTCGCCGTGATGTCGGGCCGGCGTCATCGGGGGGCCGACGCGTGATCCGCGCGGAGGAAGCGGCGCGCTACCGCGACGAATTGATCGACGCTCTGCAGGAAGACGCGCACAATGAAGAGCGCATTCTCAGGCGCCTCGATCAGATTCGCGCCGAGGAGGGGATCCAGGTCTATGCCGCCCTCCTGCTCATCCTGACCCGGATGCAGTTCGAGGAGTCGGAGGCGCGGCAGCACTGGCAGGCGGTCCTCGAACACCGACGCGCTCTCGCGGGCACGCTGCAGCGCGAGGTGGCGCTCAGGGTCGCGGTCCTCGACTACTTTCTCAATCTCAACCGACAGTTGACCGGCCCGCGGTTGATCGACCTCTCCTTCGTGGAACGCGAGGAGCAGGGGAGCTCCATCGACCGGGTCACGGGGTTGTGGAGCGCGGCGGCCTTCCTCGCGGCCTTGCAGAACGAAACGCGCCGGGCGCGGCGCTACGATCTGGGCCTGTGCGTGCTCTATGTCGACATCGATGATTTCCGGGAAATCAACGAGCGCCATGGCGAGCTCGTAGGGGGGATTCTTCTGCGAGAGGTGGCGATTCTGATCAAGAACAAGATCCGCGACATCGACGTGGCGGCGCGCCTGGCGGGAGAGGAGTTCGGCGTCATCCTGCCCGAGACCGGCCGCATGGGTGCCTTTCTCGTGGCGGAGCGGATCCGCCGCGAGGTGGAACGCCATGGCCTGCGCCGCGGGATTGACGGGCGGCCGATCGCGATGACCCTGAGCCTCGGTGTGGCGCGCTATCCCGATGACGCGACGACCGCGGATCGGCTCGTCGAACGCGCCGAGGAGGCGCTGCACCTTGCCAAGTCGCGCGGCGGCAATGCGGTCAGCGTGTACTATCAGGAGCGCCGCAATTTCATCCGATTCGATCTCGCGCGAGGCAGCCTCAGCATCCAGGTCTCTCCGACCACGCCGGATCCCGGGGACGATAGGGGACAACAGGAGGCCCGCAACATCAGCCGCAGCGGGTTGTTGTTCGCGAGCGAAGTGCCGTTCGCCATCGGGGTGGAGGTCGTGATCCTGTGCGAGGACGGACGCCATGGCGCGCGGATGACGCTTCCGGCCAGGGTCGTGAGGGTGGAGGAAACCGGAGACGGCAGCGGCCGTTATGAGGTCGGGGCCGCATTCCTGGTGGAGTGGGAACACCAGGAGTCGGAGATCACCGAATTCCTGCGGCGCGCCGGAGCCGCGGCCTGAGCGATGCCCTGGATCGGGATCGACACGGCGACGCACGGCGCCAGCGTGGCGCTCCTGGATCGGCAGGGCCGCCCTGAGGTGC
>JAYUCR010000253.1:0-10485 GCA_043740165.1 Acidobacteriota bacterium
GTCGATGTCGTCTCGCACGTAGCGCGCGTCGAGATCGAGATCCTTCACCCCGGGGAGGTCGACGTCCGGCAGGTCATAGCCGCGCCGGCCGGGGCGCGAGACCTCGAACAAAAGTTTCTCCGGAGCACGCAGCGATCGCGGTTCCATGGTCAGGCCAGCCTCCCCATCTCGTCCGCGAGGCGGTCGATGGCGGACCTAGGGTTCATCTCCGTGACGCAGACCAGGAGGTCACGCTCGTCCGCCTTCGTCTTGAAATAGCGCGACAGCGGCAGCCCGGCCAGAAGACCGCGCCCCGCCAGCTGCTCGACGGCCGCGGCGGCGGGAACCGGCAGGCGCACCACGAATTCGTTGAAGAACGGGGCCGCGTACGGCAGGCTGCAGCCAGGCGCCTTGCCGAGGCGCTGGCGGGCGTAGGCCGCCAGCTGGCGGTTGCGGCGCGCCAGCTCCATGAGGCCGCGCTTCCCGAGCGTCGCCATGAAGATCGAGGCGGTCAGGGCGCACAACCCTTCGTTGGTGCAGATGTTCGACGTCGCCTTCTCGCGCCGGATGTGCTGCTCGCGCGTCGACAGCGTCAGCACGTAGCTGCGCCGCCCGTCGACGTCCTTCGCCTGCCCCACCAGCCGCCCCGGCATCTGGCGCAGGAACGACGTCCGCGCCGCCAGGAAGCCGAGGAACGGGCCGCCGAACGACAGCGGCACCCCGAGCCCCTGTCCCTCACCGAGGACCATGTCGGCCCCCTGCGATCCGGGGGCCTTGAGAAGGCCGAGCGCCAGCGGTTCCGTCACCACGACGATCAGGAACGCTCCCGCCTGCTTCGCCACCGCCGCCAGCGCTTCGACCTCCTCCAGGCAGCCGAAGAAGTTCGGGTGCTGCACGACGATCGCCGACGCGGGGCTCTCGAGCGCCCGGCGGGCCGCCTGCGGATCGGCGCTGCCGTCGGGCCGGTGGCTGAAGGTCTCGATCGCTATCTCCATGTTGGCGAGGCAGGTCCTGCTGACTTGCAGATACTCCGGGTGCACCCGATCGGAGATCACCACCCGTCCGCGCGGGCTGAGCCGCTCGGCCATCAGGATCGCCTCGGCAAGCGTCGAGGCTCCCTCGTACATCGAGGCGTTGGAGATGTCGAGCCCGGTGAGCTGGCAGATCAGGGTCTGGTACTCGAACACCGCCTGCAGCGTTCCCTGGCTGATCTCCGGCTGGTACGGGGTGTAGGAGGAGTAGAACTCGGTGCGCGAGATCAGGTGGTCGACCAGGGCCGGAACGAAGTGGCGGTAGGCGCCGCCCCCCAGGAACTGGGCGCCCACCTCGGGGATGCGGTTCTCGGCCGCCCGCGAGGTCATCTCGGTCAGGAGATCCATCTCGGCCATCGGCCCCGGCACGTCGAGCGCCCCCTTGAGGCGCAGCTTCTCGGGGATCGACGCGAAGAGATCCGCGGCGCGCTGCAGCCCGACGGCGCGCAGCATCTCGGCCCGCTCCTCGGCCGACAAAGGCAGGTAGCGGTGCGTGTCCGGCATCTCAGTTCGCCTCGTCCTCGACGTACTTGCGGTACTGCGGCGCCGTCATGAGCGTCGCCGCCTCCTTGGCGTCGGCCATCCGGATGCGGATCATCCAGCCGTCGCCGTACGGGTCCTTGTTGACCGTCTCGGGCCCATCGGTCAGCGCGGCGTTGATCTCCTCGACGACGCCCGAAGCGGGCGCGAACAGCTCGGAGACCGCCTTCACCGATTCCACCGTCCCGAACGGCTCGCCGGCCACGAGCGCCGCACCGACTTGAGGCAGCTCGACATAGACGATGTCCCCCAGCTCGGCCTGCGCGTACTGCGTGATGCCGATGGTGGCCACGTTGCCGCGCGTCTCCAGCCACTCGTGTTCCTTGGTGTAGCGCAGATCCTCGGGATAGATGCCGTCTCCCTTGTTCAAGGAATCCTCCTCAGTGCGGCCGCTTGTAGAAAGGCGTCGGCACGACCACCGCGGCCGTGTCGCGCTCGCGTATCAGAACGGAAAGGCGCGCGCCGACCGTGGAACGGTCCTTCGGCAGGTACGCCAGGCCGATGTTTTTCTTCACGAACGGTCCGTAGGTCCCCGACGTCACCTGCCCGATCTCCCGCCCTTCGTGGCGCACGGGGTAGCCGTGACGGGCGATCCCGCGGTCGACCATCTCGAAGCCGACCAGCGCGCGCCGGGATCCGTCACGCTGCTCGCGCTGCAGCGCCTCGCGGCCGATGAACTCCCCCTTGGCGCTCTTGACGACCCATTGGAGTCCCGCCTCGAAGACCGTCGTGGTCTCGTCGATGTCGTTGCCGTAGAGCGGCAGGCGCGCCTCGAGCCGCAGCGTGTCGCGCGCTCCGAGGCCGCACGGCAGGAGCCCCCGTCCCTTCCCGGCCTCGAGGAGGGCTCGAAAGAGATCGGCGGCCGCCTCCGGTGGACCGTAGATCTCGAAGCCGTCCTCGCCGGTGTAACCGGTGCGCGACACGAGGCTCCGGGCCCCCCGCACCTCGCACTCGGTGAAGCGGTAGGAGGCGATGGCGCGCAGGTCGGCCTTACAGAGCGGCGCCAGGATCGACTCCGCCCGCGGCCCCTGGATCGCCAGCTGCGCCCAGCGCGCCGAGGCGTTCACCACCTCGACGTCGCCCTGGGCATGACGGGCCACCCAGGCGAAGTCCTTGTCGGTGTTGCCGGCGTTCACCACCAGCAGGAACCGGTTCTCCGCGCGGCGGTAGACCAGGATGTCGTCGACGAAGGTCCCCTTCTCGGTGGTGAGCGCCGAGTACTGCGCCTGCCCCGTGGCCAGGCGCGCGGCGTCGTTGCAGGTGACCCGCTGCACCAGGGCCAGGGCGTCTTGGCCCTCGACCTCGAGCTCCCCCATGTGGCTGACGTCGAACAGTCCGGCGGCCGTGCGCACCGCCATGTGCTCGTCGATCACCGAGGTGAACTGCACCGGCATCTCCCAGCCGGCGAAATCGACCAGACGGGCGCCCATCGAGCGGAACAAGGCGTTGAGCGGAGTCTTCCTCACGGGCGTCGCGGCGTTGTCGTGCATGCGTCTCTCCGGGGCCGCCTAATCTACCACAGTGCTAGGAGTGTGTCCGAGTCATGGGATGGGCGGCGATCGCCGCCGCCAGGGCCGGGATGGTGTAGGCGCGCGGCTGCACGACGACGCGAAATCCATGGCGCCGGGCGGTCGCGGCGGTGATCGGGCCGATGACGGCAGCCGGGACCTCCCGCAGACGGCGTCGATCGGCCGGGCTCCGGAACTTGCGCACGAAGTGATCGACCGTCGATGAGGAGGCGAAGGTGACCAGATCGAGGCGGCCGGCACGCAGCGCCGCCCGCACCTTCGCCATCCCCTGGCGCGAGGGCACGGTGCGGTAGACCGCGACGACGTCGACGCGGGCGCCGCGCCGGGCCAGCGCCCGCACCAGGAGATCGCGGGCCTGCGCCGCGCGCGGGATCAGGATGCGGGCCCCGCGCACTTCCAGCCCGGCCAGAAGCCGCGCCACGCCTTCGGCGCGGTACTCGTCCGGCACCGCCGCGACCCGGACCCCCTTCCGCCGCAGCGCCGCCGCCGTCGCCGGCCCGATGGCGAACACCCGCGCGCCGCGGAGCGCCCGGACGGATCGGCGCCGGGCGCGCAGCCGATCGAAAAAGGCGGCGACTCCGTTGACGCTCGTGAACACGACGAACCGGTACTCCTCCAGCCGCGCGATGGCGCGGTCGAGGCGCGCCCGCGAGCGCGGCGGGCGGATGACGATCGCCGGCGCCTCGAGGACGGTCGCCCCACCCGCCCGCAGGCGAGCCGTGAACGCGCCCGCCTGCTCGCGGGCCCGGGTGACGACGATGGTGCGGCGCGCAAGGGGTCGCGGTCGGCTCAGGTTCCGGCCTCCGGCAGGCTCAGGAGTGCGGCCGCTCCGCGCGCCAGGAAATCGGCGGCCAGCTCCTGGCCCGCCGCCTCCGGATCGGCGGGATCGCCGCTGATCTGGTGGCGCAGCACGGTCCGGCCTTCCGGGTCGGCGACCAGGCCGCGCAACACGAGTCGGTTCCCTGTCACCTCGCCGTGGGCCGCGATCGGCGCCTGACAGCCCCCCCCGAGGCCGCGCAGCAGCGCGCGCTCGGCCGCGACGGCGCGCGCCGTCGCGTCGTGGTGCAGCGCGGCGAGAAGCTCGCGGGTCGCCGCGTCGTCACCGCGGGTCTCGATCGCCAGCGCCCCCTGCCCCACCGCCGGCAGCATCTCCTCCACCGCCAGCGTCGCGCCCTCCACGCGCAGCCCGAGACGCCGGATGCCGGCGGCCGCCAGGACGATGGCGTCGAAATCGCCCCGCTCGAATCGGGCGATTCGGGTCTCGACATTGCCGCGCAGGTCGCGGATCACGAGGTCGGGCCTGAGGGCGCGGATCTGGCAGGCGCGGCGCGGGCTGCCGGTGCCGATCGAAGCCCCGCGCGGCAGATCGCCCAGGGTCCCGGCCCCGCGCGACAACAGCATGTCGCGCGGATCCTCGCGCTTCGGAACGCAGGCAATCACGAGACCGGCCGGCTGCTGCGTCGGCAGATCCTTCAGGCTGTGCACGGCGAGGTCGATCGTTCCGGCAGCGAGCGCCTCCTCGATCTCCTTCACGAACAACCCCTGCCCGCCGATCGCCGCGAGCGGCTGTGCTGTGAAGCGGTCCCCGGAGGTGCGGATCTCCTGGATCCGCGATTCGCGCCCCGCGGCCGCGAGCCACCCCTGGACGAAGCGCGCCTGCCAGAGGGCCAGGCGGCTGCCGCGGCTGCCGATGACCAGCGGCCGGGCGTTGCTCATACCCTGCCGCCGCTCATGGGCGGCCGCCGCGCGATGGACCGCGCCCGTCGAGGCCGAACAGCTCGCGCAGCAGGGAGGCCAGCGTCCGCGGCTCCGGACGCTGCGCGTCGCGCTTCAGGGCCTGGATCGGGTGGTGCAGGATCTTGTTCAGGAGGGAGGCGCGGAACTCCTCGAGAGCGGCCTCCTGCTCAGGAGTGAGGGCGCCCAGCCTGCCGCGAAATCGCTCCAGCTCCGTCGTGCCGACGGCATGCAGGTGTTCGCGCAGCTCGACGATGAGCGGTGCGACATCGAGGGAGCGCACCCAGTCGAGATAGGCAGCCGTCTCGCGCTCGACGATCACCTCGGCCAGCTCGGCCTCGTGGCGCCGCTCGCGCAGCCCCGCCTCGGCCACCCCCTTGAGATCGTCGATGTCGTACAGGTAGACGTTGTCCAGGTCGTTGACGCGCGGGTCGACGTTGCGCGGCAGGGCGATGTCGACGAAGAAGATCGGCCGGCCGCGCCGCGCCCGCGCCACCTCCGCTACGTCGTCGCGGGTCACCACGTGGTGCGGCGCCCCGGTGGAAACGATGACGATGTCGGCCCGCCGCATCTCCTCCGCCAGGTGTTCCCAGGATCGCGCCTCGCCCTTCAGCTCCTGGGCCAGATCGAGGGCGCGCTGGTACGAGCGGTTGACACCGTCATGGTACGCGCCCCGCCGGCGGCGATGTGCTGCGCCGCCAGCCGGGCCATCTTGCCCGCGCCGAGAATCAGCACGACGCTCCGCTCCAGATCGCCGAAGATCTCGCCGGCGCGCGCCGCGGCGGCATGGGCGATCGACACCGGGGCGCGGGCGATGCCGGTCTCGGTGCGCACCCGCTTCGCGACCGCGAAGGCCCGCTGCAGGAGGCCGTCGAGCACGGTGCGCGCGGCGCCCGCGGCGTGCGCCGCGGCGTACGCCTCTTTCACCTGCCCGAGGATCTGCGGCTCCCCGACGATCATCGAGTCGAGCGATGCCGCGACCCGGAACAGGTGCCGCACCGCATCCTGGCCGGCATGGAGATAGGCATGTTGCGCCAGCTCGTCGGCGGTGACGCTGCCGCGTCCGACCAGGAATTGTCGCAGCGTCTCCTCGCCCCGGGGAGCCGTCACGTGTGCCAGAAGCTCAGTCCGGTTGCAGGTGGAGAGGATGAACCCTTCGTCCACGGCGTCGGCCGAGGCCAGCCGGCTAACCTCGGAACGAAGATCCTTCTCCGGGACCACGAGGCGCTCGCGCAGGTCCAGGGGGGCGCTGCGGTGACTGACGCCGAAAAGCAGGATCGGCATCGACCTTACACCCCGAGCATGCGCAGGAAGACCAGGCTGAATCCCAGGATGGTCAGGAGTGCCGCCTTGCGGCCGCGCCATCCCCAGCCGATCCGGGCCACCAGCACGACGCCGAGCAGGACCCAGGAGAGGACGGCGAGGGTCTCGCGCGGCTGCCAGGTCCACGCCGTCCCGGTCAGGCTCTCGTTGGCGATGGCGCCGGTGACGATCCCGAGCGTGAGCAGCGGGAAGGCGAATAGGAGCGACAGCCGGCCGAGGCGATCGCAGCTCTCGAGCGAAGGCAGCATCAGGAAATAGCGCGCCGGGCGTTTCGACTTGAGTGCGCGATCGGCCACCACGTAGGCCAGGCTCGCGGCAAAGGTCACCGTGAGCGCCGCCACCCCCAGGATGATGGCGGTCAGGTGAAACTTCAGGAGGGAAGCGCGCATCGGCTCGGCCACCGGCAGCATCGTGCCGGGCACCACCTTCGACAGGACCAGCACGATCATCGACAGCGGCAAAACGATGAGATGCAGGACCGTGACCCTGGTGCGCAGCGAGACGAGCAGGTAGAGGAGCACCGAAGCCCAGGCCAGCGCCGACAGGACCTCCGGCAGGGTCGCCAGCGGGCACCGTTTCAGCGACCACCCGAGGAAGAACAACGCCGCCGTGTGGCACAACCAGCCGAGCCCCGCCAGCCAGGGAGTGAACGCAATCGACCGGCTTTTTTCGACCATCAGCGAATAGAGGGCGGTGGCGAACCCGAGGGCATACAGAACCAGAGCGGTTCGCAGGCAAATGAGACCGGCGTTCATCGCGTCCTCCGCCCTTTTCCGCTGTCATCCCGGGCGCGGCCCCAGTCTAGGGGGGTGACCGCGTATTCGCAAGGGGCGGACGGCGGGCGGCGCGCTTGATCCGGCTCCCGGCGCAGTGCTAGCATGACGCTCCGCTCGGGAGACCGGCTTGATCCGCGGGATCATCTTTGACTTCGACGGGACCCTGATCGATTCCTACGAGCCGATCACTGAGAGCCTGAATCGCGTTCGGGCCTCATGCGATCGCCCTCCCCTCACCCTGGAAGAGGTCCGAGGGATGGTCGGCCACGGCCTCGAGCACCTCATTGAGAAGGCGGTCGGCGCCGGAAACATCGAGGAAGGCGTCCGCCTGTTCCGGGAACACTACGCCACCATCTGCGAGAGCCGGACGAAGATCCTCCCTCTCGTCAAGGACACCATCGAGGAGCTCGACCGCCGCGGTTACCAGATGGGGATCGCCACCAACAAGCCGTCGTATTTCGCGCGCGACATCCTGAAAGCCCTCGAGATCGACCACCTGTTCGTCGAGGTGCTGGGCCCGAACGACGTGGAACGGCCGAAGCCCGATCCGGAGATGCTGGACATCATAATGATGCGGCTCGGACTGGGGGCGGAAGAAGTGGTCTACGTCGGCGACATGCTGCTCGACATCGAGGTGGCCCGCAAGGCCGGGGTATCGGCCTATGCCCTCCCGACCGGCTCCGCCACGCGCGAAGTTCTGCTGGCCGGCCGCCCCGATCGGCTCCTGCACAAGTTTTCCGATCTGCTCGCCTATCTCCCGGCCCTGTAGCGTCTTACCTTTGAACCTCGTCGCTACAATTCGATTGACCGGACCACCCCGCCGGTCCACACTCAGGCCGTAGCATTCATTGATCATGCCCCCGACTCCGGTCCGATTCCTGCCCGCATTGTTGCTTCTGCTGCTGCTGGCTCCCTCCGGGGCCAGAGCGCAGAGCGCCGGAGCCTTGCGCGGCCGGGTGACCGACCCGGCGGGGGCGCCGCTCGCCGGGGTGACCGTGACCGTCAGCAGCTCCTCGCAGGGGGTGAGCGGCCGCGGGGCGGTCACCGATGCCTCCGGAGCGTTCCAGATCGCGGCGCTGCCGCCCGGTTCCGACTACTCGGTCCATCTGTCCCTGCAGGGATACTCCGGCGTGGTCCTCAACGACACCCCCGTGAACGCCGGGCAGATCACCCCCCTCACAGTCGTCCTGCCCCTGGGCCGCACCATGGAGGAGCGGGTCCAGGTGCGCGCCACGCCACCCGTAGTCACCCTGGAGGAGACCTCGTCGACGACGCGCTTCTCCTCCGAGTTCGTCGACGCGCTGCCGATCCTCGGCCGCAACTACCAGGACGTGCTGACCCTGGCGCCGGGGGTGACCGACGTGGACGGCGACGGCAACCCGAACATCCACGGCGCGCGCGACACCGACGTCGGCACCATCGTGGACGGGGTGAGCACCAGCGACCCGTACACCGGCAAGGTGGGGGCGCAGCTCAACATCGAGTCGATCGAGGAGATCGAGGTGAAGACCTCGGGGGCGTCGGCGGAGTTCGGCCGGGCGCAGGGAGGGTTCGCCAACATCCTGACCAAGTCGGGGGGGAACGATTTCGAGGGGGCGTTCAAGTTCTTCTGGCGCGGATCGAGGCTGGACGGCGACGGCGCCGGCATCGACAATCCGGCCCTTCACGGCGGGGTGGGCGAGCAGGGGCTGCGCGACCTGACCTTCAACGACTTCCTGCCGTTCCTGTCGGCGGGGGGGCCGATCGTCCGCGACAAGGCCTTCTTCTACGTCTCGCTGGAGTACATCTCCAAGGAGGACCCGGTGAATGCCCTGAACGCGGCGTTCGTGACCGGGGTGCGGGAGGTGCGGGCGTTCGGGAAGGCGACCTGGCAGGTGAGCCCGTCGCAGCGGCTCGCGCTGTCAGTGAACTACGACCCGCAGGAGTTCCTGAACCAGGGGCTGAACAGCTTCACGCGCGAGGAGACCTCGTACACGCAGAAGGCGGGCGGGACCAACGTGACACTGAAGGCGGTGTCGGTGCTCAGTCCAACGGTCGTCTTGGAGACCAACCTGGCGCACCTCGACAGCCGGCCGGAGCGGATACCCAACCTCAGCTCCGACACCAACGGCAACGGATCGCTGTATTTCGACCGGGACGCGGACGGGTTCCTCAGCCCGAAGGAGCGCGACGCCGGTGAGGACTTCGACAAGGACGGCGCTTTCGACGTCTTCGAGGACACGCATATTCCGAACCACAAGATCGACCTGTGGGAATGCCACGACCCGAATGACTTCCGCATCACGAGGGAGTGCACCGAGGACGCCGATCACGACGGCCGGCTGACCCCGGCCCAGGCCTGCGAGGGAGCGGGACGCGAGGACCGCGACTGCGACGGGCACCTGGACAACGTCAACGAAGACCAGAACCACAACGGCATCCTGGACACCGACGAGGACCTCGACAGCGACCACCGGCTCGACCTGGGGACGGAAGATCGGAACAGCAGCGGCCATCTGGAGGACACGCCGTTTCCGACCGATACCTATCCCTATGGAACGTTACGCCCTGTCGCTCCCGACCGCGACTACCTGATCGACCAGTCGAACGGCGTGATCAGCGGCCCGTACTACCAGCAGTTCGACGATCGCCGGCAGCGCGTCTCGCTGCGGGCCGACCTCAGCGTCTTCGTTGCCGACTTCAAGGGCTCGCACGACCTGCGCGGCGGCATGCTCATGGAGCGCGAGTCATTCAATCGCGAGACCTTCACCCATGACATCACCTCCTACCAGCCGGCGGAGCCGGCAACCTGCGACGAGGAGGCGGGCTCCTGCCTCGGCGGGCGATCCGAGTCGATGATCACCCTTCTGCCGGTGTCCTACGACATTCAATCGGAGGCCTCCGGCATGAGCGGGGCGGTCTACGTCCAGGACGTCTACAAGCCTCGATCGAACCTCAGCCTGGGCCTCGGGCTGCGCTTCGAGCGCGAGCTGGCGAGAGCGCCCGGTTACACCACCTTTGACCCGCGCGCCGAACGCCAGCTCTATGATCGCCTGAGCGCGCTCAGCGGCGGGGAGATCGGCCTGCCCGACTCGAGCGGCAACGGGGACGGGATCACCAGCAAGGGAATCCTCGGCGATCCGTTCTTTTCCGATGAGGCCAGCCGGGCCATCATGCGGACGATGCTCATCGATCCGCTGCACACGGAGGCGAGCCGCCGCATGACCCGCAATCGCAGCGGCCTCGGGTTCACCATCAACGGCATCGCCAACCTGTTTCCGGACGTTCTCGACAACGGGATGGTCGATCCGCAGCGTCTCTCGGAGCTCGGCCTGACGGTGCAGCAGCCGACATCCTTCGACATCACCAACAACAACCTCTCGCCGCGGCTGTCGGTGGCCTGGGATCCCTGGTCGGACAGCCGCACCAAGGTGTTCGCCACCTGGGGGCGCTATTACGACAAGCTCTTCCTGAGCACCATTTCCGGCGAGCAGGACCCCGATACCCTGTCACGGTACTACCAGGTCGACCACGACGGCCTCGACACGGTTTTCCAGGACGGCCAGTTCGTGCCGATCACGAACCACGGCCTGG
>JAYUCR010000254.1:0-1738 GCA_043740165.1 Acidobacteriota bacterium
ATGTACCAGCAGGTCTACTACCACAAGACGGCGCGCGCCGCCGAGCAGATGATCCGCATGGCGCTGCAGCGGCTGGTCGACGCGCACGGCGAGACCGGCCGCTTCCCCGACCCGTGCCCGCGCCCGATCCGGCGGCTGATCGAGACGCGCGGCGACCTGACCGTGGAGGACTACCATCGGCTCGACGACTGGCTGTTCCTGTCGGCGTTCCAGGAGTGGTCCGTGGCGGCGCCCGGCGACGTCGATCCGATCCTGCGCGACCTGTGCGATCGGATCACCCGCCGAAGGCTCTTCAAGACCGTGCGCATCACGTCGGACACCCGTCACCGCGCCTACGCGCAGGCGCTGCAGTCGCTCCAGGGTCTGTTCCGCGAGCGCGGGCTGGATCCCCAGTACTATCTGCTCGAGGATGACGCCACCGATCTGCCGTACCGCGACATCGCCTACTCCGACCGGATGGGCCGGGCCCCGGAGGATATCGGACTGGCGCGGAACGGCCTCATCGCCGGATACATGTCGGAGAGAACCGTGTCGCCGCTCATTGATTCGATACGCAACGAACCGAGAAAGATCCACCGGCTCTGCTTTCCCTCCGAGATGCGCGCCGCGGTCGAACGCCGCCTGCGCCCGTTCATCGCCGATGAGCGCCAGTAACCGCGCCGCCGTCGGCATCGTCGGCGCCGCGCTGGCCGGCGCCCTCGGGCTATGCCCCACCGCGGCCCAGGCGCCCTCCGCTCCGCCGGCTCAACAGGCCCCGCCGGATCAGATGGTCCCGCCGGCCCCGACCCCGCCGGCCCCGGAAGCCCCGGCGGCCGCGCCGCCGGCCGGCGAGCCTCCGCCCGAGGCCGCCGAGGATCCGACCTGCACCCCCGGCGGGGCGCTCGCCCTGTTCATGTCGTCGCGCGACTACCACACCATCCGCGAGCTGAAATCGGTCATGACGCCCGCATTGCGCGCGGCGTACGACCACGACTCGGCGCCGTTCAGCGGCAAGAAAGGAACGCGGCTGGCGGCGTTCGATTTCCGTGACCCGGTGGTGAAGCCGCAGTCGACCAGCTGCACGGTGCTGGCCAAGAGCCTCTGGGAGGATCAGGGGGAGGCGGTCGAGCAGCGCACCGAAAACGTCCGGCTGACGCGTGAGACGGGCGGCGGCTGGCGGGTCGCGGCGCTGGAGAAGGGGACCGTCGAGCCGTTGCGCTTCAAGGATGCGATCCCGGGGGTGACCGCGCTGCGCCAGCTGCTGCGCGCCTGGCAGCGGCGCGATCTCGCCACGGCGAAGACGGTGATGAGCGACGCGTACCTGCGCCGCTTCGCGGGGCGCGAGGAGGGATTGGCGGCGGTTTTCGCCGGCGATCCGGCGCTGCGCCGCGCCGCCTTCCGGATTCTCGACATGACGCCGCGAGGCACCACGGCGGCCGTGGCCCGCGTGCGCCTGGTGGAGACCACCGCGGGGCGCCCCTCCTCCCTGGAAGGGACCCCGAAGTCTCTCGAGATGGTCAAGAAAGGCCAGCGCTGGCTACTGAACGACTGGAAGTGACCCGGGCCGAATCCGATCACCGACCGGAGTATAATGACGCCCCCTGTGAGGGCCCGATGTCCATCGACGACGACAAGTTCCATGACGAGTGTGGAGTCTTCGGCATCTACGGACACGCCGAGGCGGCCAACCTGACCTATCTCGGACTGCACGCCCTGCAGCACCGCGGCCAGGAATCGGCCGGCATTGTTTCGTCCAGCG
>JAYUCR010000255.1:0-4326 GCA_043740165.1 Acidobacteriota bacterium
AAGGTGGGCGATCCCCGGGTGATTGAGGGAGGCGAGGAGCCGCGCCTCGCGCTCGAACCGGGCCAGCCGCTCGGGGTCGGCGGCGAACACTCCGGGCAGCACCTTGATCGCCACCTCGCGCCCGAGCTTCGTGTCGCGCGCGCGATAGACCTCCCCCATCCCGCCCGCGCCGAGCGGGCTGCTGACTTCATAAGGACCGAGACGGGTGCCGGGTGTCAGAGCCACGATCGCGAACTCTAGCAGGATTCGGGATGCCGGCTGAGGATTCCCAGGCGTCCCCGCCGAAACGGGCCAACATCGTCAGTGCGGCTCCGGGGAGTCGGGGCGAGGCTCAATACGAAGGCTCTTCGACGACAGCTCGACATCCCCCTGGGCGACTACCTGGCGGATCGAGACGACGTAGTCTCCGGCGGCCAGACCGGCGACCGGGAGCGGCACCTTGATCGATGGGCCCGCAGCGACAACACCGATGTCGATCGGGCGGGACCGCACGACCTCGGAGTCGTGTCGGATCTCGAGACGCAAAGGGCCCGTGGCGTTCGCGCCCTGCGGGGCGAGCTTGAATCCGGCGACGATGGGCTCGTCGGGCGCGAAGGCTCCCCTCATCGCCGGACCGATGGTGTAGCGGGCTGTCCCGTCCTCACCGTCTTTCTCGCCCGGCTTCGGCGGCACCTCGATCCACAAGCTCTTCTCGGCGACGGTATAGAGGGACAACCCGAGAATCGTCGCGGAATCGTCGCGCGCCCGGGTCGACAGACGCAGCCGGGTCCCCCCAACAACGTCCGCGGATTCGTCGGAAATGACCGCCGTCACCGTCAGGGGATCGAGAGGCAGCCGGACGCGGCAGTAAAGGTCGAGGCCGAGGGCGCCTCCCGCCGCGTCCGCCACCGGCTTTTTGATTCTGACGCTGTGGGTGGTGCGGAATTGTTCGCGGTGCTCGTCGTCGATGGCGACCAGCCCGACCGACAGGTGGGCTGTCGGAACTTCCTCCTCCGGGAGGAACAGGATTTTCCCCGGCGGAACGTGCACCACCAGGTCGACCACGCGCACCGTTCCCTCCACCGGCCCGGCCACCTCGCTCATGGCCATTCCTAGCCCGGAATACATCTCGGGCATGGCGTGGGCCGCTTCGATGTTCCGGGCGTGCGCCTCGGCCGGCGGCAGCCGGGTGTAGCCATGGCGGGACCTGACTTGCACCCCCTTCCGCAGACAGCGCACGACGAGCGGGTGGTACTTTCCGTCCGCCGCCCCCTCCGGGATGTATCCGAGGGTGTAGTAGACCCGGCTGTCGGCCTCGAGCTGCGTCAGCGAAGTGAACAGATCGTTCGAATTGGAATAGCGGCCGGCGGTGTTGAGCGCGAGCATCTGGAGAGCGTTCGTCTGCTTCGCCACCCGATCCATCCTGCCATCGGTCCCGGCCGCCAGGCCGAGCGTCTGGACCGACTGGATCGTCACGCCGGCGGCCGACGCGACGCGGGCCAGTGTCTTGAGCTCGGTGTTGAGGGTGCACTCGAGGGGAAAGATGGGGGGATCCATGGCCCCGGCCGGTCTCCCCCCCTTCGGAGGGCGCGAGAGCGGGATGATGTTCCGCTGGCCCGCCGTGTACAGCGCCTGATACCAGCGATCCATCGGCGACTCGGGAATGCCGTCCCCCATGAAGACGACCGCCTTGTAGCCGCGCCAGGGCCCGAGCGATGTGACGAGCGTTTCCAGCGACATCATGATCCTCGCGTAATTGATCCTCTCCTCCTCGCACAGGGCGGTGACCTGCCGCGGGGTCGGATGCTCCATGATCTGGGCCCAGCGTTCCATCTGGTCCAAGGTGAAGGTGTTGAACCGGGCGGCGTCCTTCAGGCTTCGCTCCATGGCGCTGTGAAGTGCCGCCCTGTCGGTCGTGAAGTCCTGCAGGACCCGCAGCCCGTGATCGTGGGCGACCAGCGCGACCTGGTCGGTCGGAGTCATCCCCGAATCCAGGAACCGGTCCACCGCCTCTCGCGCTCTCGTCAACCCGAGCGGGCCCGAAGTACGGTCCTCGAAGAAGAAGGCGAATCGTCGCGGCCATGCGGACTCCGCCGTCGCCGTGGAGGGCGGGCCGGCCGGCGCTCGCTCGCCGTCGTGGTCCCGGGCAACGTCGTGAAATTCGATCGTCGCGGGTCGCCGGCGCTGCCCGTCGACCTCGATGACGAAATCATCGAGCGTCAGTCCTCGGACCGGACGGTCCTTCCCGTCGGTGACGTAGGTGTCGATGAGAACCACTTCAGAGGTGACGTGCTCGACGTGGGGCGAGCGGACAGGCGGGGGCCCGTCCTTCCTGATTTCGTCCGCGCGCGTCCGCGCGGCCGTCATCAGCAGGACAAGACAGCCGACGAGGAGGTGCGTCAAGGTGCGTGCCGCGCTCAAGCGATACATCGGTGCCGCAGGCCTCAGGGCTGGAGCAGGGCGTTCGCCTGGGGCTCGATCCGAAGGGTTGTCGATGTCAGCTCCCAATCCCCCTCGGCGACCACCTGGCGGATCGAGACGACGTACTCTCCGGCCGCGAGGCCGGCAACCGGCAGCGGCACCTTGATCGGAGGGCCTGCAGCAACATCACCGATGTCGACCGGGCGGGACCGCACGACCTCCGGCCCCTGACGGATCTCCAGACGCAGGGAACCGGGCGCGATCGCGGCCTGAGGGGCGAGCTTGAATCCGGCGACGACCGGCTCGTCGGGGGCGAAGACCCCCTTCATCGCCGGTCCGATGGTGTAGGCGGCGGCTCCGGCCTCCTTGTCCGCTTCGCGGGAATTCGGGGGCAGCTCGACCCAGAGGCTGCGCTCCTCGACGGAGTAGAGAGAGAACCCGACGATCGTCGCGTTCTCCTCGGGCGCGACGGCCGACAGACGCAGCCGGGCCCCGCCGATCACATCCGCGGATTCGTCCGAGACGACCGCCGTCACGGTCTGGGCATCGAGGGGCAGTCGCACCCGGCAAAAGAGATCCAGTGCGCGGATCCCCCGCGCCGCGCCGGCCTCGGGCTGCCGGATCACGACGCTGCGGGAGGTGCGGAGCGTCTCCCCGCCGTGGTCGTCGAGGCCCACGAGCCCGACGGCGAGGTGCGCCGTCGCAACGCCCTCCTCGGGAAGGAAGAGGACTTTGCCGGGGGGGACGTGCACCGCCAGATCCATCACGCGAGCCGTCCCCTCCAGCGGCCCGGCCGCCCCGTTCAAGGTCATGTCGAGCGCTGAAAACATCTCGGGCACGGTGTGAGCCGCCTCGAGTGCTTTGGCGTGGGCCTCGGCCGGGGGCAGACGCGTGTAGCCGCGGCGGAAGCTCACGTTCAACCCCTTTCTGAGGCAACGCACGACGATCGGGTGGTACTTTCCGTCCCCCGTTCCTTCCGGGACGTAGCCGAGGGTGTAGTAGACCCGGCTGTCCTCCTCGAACTGCCGGAGCGAGGCGAAGACATCGTTCGAGGCCGAGAAGCGGCCGGCGGTATTGAGCGTCAGCATCTGGAGAGAGTTGGCCTGCTTGGCGACGCGATCGAGCCTGTCCTTGTCGTCCGCCACCAGGCCGAGCGTCTGGACCGCATGAAGCGTGACCCCCGCGACCGCGACGGCGCGGCTCACCGTCTTGAGCTCGGTGTCGAGCGTACAGTCCAGGGGGAAGATGGCGGGATCCCGGCCGTTCAGGCTGAGCATCAAGGGATTCCTCCCTCTCCAGCTCCCCCCCCGGTAAAGCATCTGGTACCAGGACTCCATCGGCCATTCGGGAATCCCATCCCCCATGAAGACGACCGCCTTGTACCCGCGCCACGGCGCCAGCGACGTGACGAGCGTCTCCAGCGCTTGGACGACCCCGACGTAGTCGGCCTTCTCCTCCAGGCACAGGACGGTGGCGTTGCGCGGGGTCGGATTCCCGAGAAACTGCTCGAAGCGATCCTCCTGCTCCTTTTCAAACGTGTTGAACCGGACGGCATTCTCCATGCTGCGTTCCATGGCGGCATGAAGGGCCGCCTTGTCGGTCGTGAAGTCCTGCAGGACGCGCAGCCCGTGGTCATGCGCGACCAGCGCCACCTGATCGGTGGGCGTCATCCCCGAATCCAGGAACCGATCGACCGCCTGCCGCGCCCTGGTCAACCCCAGGGGCCCCGATGTCTTGTCCTCAAAGAAGAAGACGAAACGTCGCGGCCAGACAGTCACCGGCGTCCCGGCATACGAGGGCGCCTGCGGTGCTCCCGCGCCGTCGCGGTCCGGCACTATTTCGTGAAACTCGAGCGACGCGGGGGTCCTGCGGGCGCCGTCGACCTCGAGGACGAAATCATCGAGGGTCAATCCCCGGACCGGGTGG
>JAYUCR010000256.1:0-10461 GCA_043740165.1 Acidobacteriota bacterium
GCGTTGGCGCCGCCGCCGGGAAGCTCGTCGGTCCGGAGGTGATCGAGGATCAGGACCGGCGCCTCGCGCGAGATCCGGCCGATCCGCCCGTACTCGAAGGCGTCCAGGACCAGGTCGGCGACCACGAGGACGGGCACCCCCTGCATGCGATCCACGGCTGCGGCGAGCCGATCGCGCATCGACGCTTCGCTCATCGCCCGGTCCCCGGGTGTCCCGCCGGGCCCCGATCGCGGGCCAGGATCCAGCGCACCGCGTCGAGCAGGTCGGCGGCGGTGTGGGCGGGGGGCCGCGTGAAGCGCTCCCCGTGGTGCTCGACCAGGCCGCGCCCGTATCCGGTCATCAAATGTACAACCCCGGCCCCCGCGGCCGTCCCCGCCTCGAGATCGACGAGGCTGTCGCCCACCATCCAGGATCGGGAGAGATCGATGTCGTGCTCGCGCGCGGCGCGCAGCAGCATCCCGGGTTGCGGCTTGCGGCAGTCGCAGGCGAGCCGGTAGGGCGGCTCCCCCTCGCGCGGGTGGTGCGGACAGAAATAGATGGCGTCCAGGCGGCCGCCCGCGGCGCCGACCCAGTCGCTCAGCTGCCGATGGACCGCGTGCACGAGCTCCTCCGTGAACAGGCCGCGCGCCACCCCCGACTGGTTGGTGGCCACCACCGCCAGGTACCCGGCTTCGTTCACCATCTTGATCGCCTCCAGGCTGTTCGGGAGCAGGCGGCTGCGCGATACATGGTTGATGTACCCGACCTCCTCGCAGATGGTGCCGTCGCGATCCATGAAGATCGCCGGGCGGCTCATCGGCGCGCCTCACTCCGCGCGGCCGTGGGCGCGGCGGTGGCAGAGGTAGCCTCCGGCGGCGCCGGGCGCCCCGCCGCCGGTCCCGCCGCGGCCTGCGCCGCTCCGGCGCCGCCGGCCGGCGACACCGGTCGCGGCCGGGTGCGCCAGCGCTCGTGCATCCAGAACCAACCCTCCGGGCGGCGACGGATCTCCGCCTCGAGAAGCGCCGTGCAGGTCTTCGTCAGAGCGAGGATGTCGTCCTCCATGCCGCCGCGGCGCTCCGGGACGATGGCCGTCCGGTAGGAGATCGCCAGCCGTCCGTCGGGGAGAAAACGCGAGAAGACCGGCACGATCGCGGCGCCGGTCCGCAGCGCAAGCGTCGCCAGCGAGGGGGTGGTGGAGGCGGCGCGGCCGAAGAAATCGATGAACAGGCCGCCGGTGCCGCGCACGTTCTGATCGATCAGGATGGCGACCGCGCGCCCCTGGCGCAGCGCCGTGAGGATCGGGCGGGCGGCCAGTCGCTTCGAGAGGATCGTGTTTCCCGACAGGCTGCGCAGGCGGACGAAATACCGGTCGTAGAAAGGATTCCGCATCGGGTTGACCACCATCGTCATCGGCACGCCCAGGTGGTGCTGCAGGAGCGCCACCAGCTCCCAGTGCCCGTAGTGTCCGGAAAAGACGAGCACGCCCTTTCCGCGGGCGGCCGCGGCGCGCAGGTGCTCGACGCCGTCGTAGGCCGCCACAGCGTCGGGCGGCCGGCGGAGATGGCGCGGGAAGAGCGGTGCGTCGGCGGCGATCCGCCCGAGGTGGGCGAACGAGGCGCGCGCCACCCGCGCGCGCTGGCGGGCATCGAGGGTCGCGCCAAGGGCCATCTCGAGGTTCGCGAGCGCCGTGCGCCGGTGCCGTCCCGAAACGAGATAGAAGAGGAGCCCGAGCCCGCCCCCGACCCCGCGAGCCGCCCCGGTCGGCAGGAGGCTCAGGAGCCCGAAGGCAACCCTGCCGAAGAGGTACTCGGCGCGGTGCGCGAGGCGGCCCGCCGGCTTCCTCATGGGCGGGAACCCGCCGGCCGCGGGTCGAGCGGCCGCGGTCGGAGCTTCCCGGCGACGCAATCGAGCAGGATCTGGGTCGGCCCCGGCCCATGGGGAAAATCGACCCCGAGCGCCATGGCGAACAGCGGCGGAGCGCCCTCGATCGATGCCTTGAGGCGCACCAGGTCTTTCTCGGTGGTCACGAGGACCTCCGCCCCGGCGCGCCGCGCCTCCTCTGCCAGCCCCGACAGGTCGGCCTCCCGGAACGGGTGATGATCGGGAAAGCGGCGCGTGCCGCACAGCCGCACGCCGAGGGAGGCGAGCTCCGCTTCGAATCGATCAGGACGCGCGATGCCGGAAAAGACATAGGCCGAAAACCCCTTGAGGGCCACGAGGTCGATCGCCGCGCCGTCGATGCCAACGAATCGGCGCGCGGCGATGCGCGCATGAAACAGGGGCACGCGCGGGTTGTGTCGATCCAGGACATGACGGATGGCGGGAGGACAGTGGCCGTTGCCCCGCGTGATCACCACGGCACCGGCCCTCGAAATGGCCGCCATCGGCTCGCGCAACGGCCCGAACGGCAGCATTCTACCATTCCCCCACGGGTCGGCCGCGTCGATCACCAGCAGGTCCAAATCGCGTCCCACCCGGCGATGCTGGAAGGCGTCGTCGAGCACAAGCGCCTCCGGCCTAAAGGCGGCAAGGAGCCGCGCCGCCGCGAGGCGATCGGCCCCGACCGCCACCCCGGCGGAAGGGTTGTCGCGCGCGATGAGGTACGGTTCGTCGCCGGCGCGCGCGGCGTCGGCGAGCAGGGATTTCCCATCCGACACCAGGAGCGGGGCCTCCCCCCCGAGGCGGCGATAGCCCCGGCTGATCACCCCGGCCCGGTAGCCCGACTCGAGCAGAACCGCGGTGACGTGCGAGGTCAGCGGGGTCTTTCCGGTGCCGCCGACCGTGAGGTTGCCGACGCTGATGGCGGGGCAGGGGAGAGGCCGGATCGGAAGGAGGCGGTGGTCGTAGAGGCGGTTGCGCAGGCGGACCGCCACCCCGTAGATCATTCCGGGCACGAAGAGGAGGGTCGACGGCACGGGCCCGGGAGCCACCCCGATCCGGCTCATCGGGTGCCCGGCGCGTCCAGCGCCAGGTCGATCGCTCGAAGGGTGCGCGCCAACGCACCGCGGTTCGCCTCGACCACGGCGCGGGCGCCGGTGCCGGCGGCGCTGCGGGCGGCGGGATCGCCCGCGAAGCGGACTGCGAGGGCGCCCAGCTCGGTGGCGTCGCGCGCCACGAATCCGCCGCCGGCGGCGAGGAGTGACTTCGCGGCGGCGCGAAAATTCTCCACGTGGGGGCCGAACAGCACCGGCTTGCCGAGGGCCGCCGGCTCGAGCAGGTTCTGGCCGCCCCGCTTCGTGAGGCTTCCCCCGACGAAGACCACGGTCGCGGCGGCGTAAATCTGCGGCAGGGCGCCGACCACATCGACGAGCAGCGCGTCCCAGGGCCCCCCGGTTTCGACCGTCGTGTAGCGCGCGGTGCGAAGGTGTGCCGCCCGGAGGGCCCGCGCCGCCGCGTTCAGATCCTCGGGGTGGCGCGGCGCCAGCACCAGCCGCGCCGACGGGTCGTGCCGCCGCAACGCCGCGAACGCCGCCAGGATCGCCTCTTCCTCGCCGCGCGCCGTGCTGCCGGCGACGAAGATCGTGACCCCCGGATCGGTCGCGATCCGACGGCGGGCGGCCGCTTCGTCCGCCGCGGGCAGCGGAAGATCGAACTTGAGGCTGCCGGTCACGATGACCCGATCGACCGGGGCGCCGAGCTCGCGGATGCGCCCGGCGTCTTCCTCGCTCTGCATGGCGAACAGGCGGGCGTGCGGCAGCGTCCGGGCCAGAAGCGGCCGGATGCGACGGTAGCGCGGAAAGGATCGGGGCGAGAGACGGCCGTTCACGAGCAGGAGCGGCACGTCCCGCCGGCGGGCTTCGACCAGCAGATTCGGCCACAACTCGGTCTCGAGGATCAGGATGGCCCGGGGCCGAATCGCCGCGAAGAATCGCCGGAGAGGTCCGGGAAGATCGATCGGGAAATAGGAGATCGAATCGGGGGCGCCGGCTTCTCCGGTGCGTCGGGCGTCGAGGGCGAGGGCGCGCCCCGTCGCGGTGCCGGTCGTGAGGTGGATCGGAACACCCGGACGCTCGCGCCGCAGGGCCGCCGTGAGCATCATCGCCAGCCGCACCTCGCCGACGGAGACGGCGTGGATCCAGAAGCCGCCGGCGCAGGCGGCGCGCAACGATCCCGCCCGGGCCAGCCGCTCGCCGGGGCGCGGCCCGCCCGGGCCGCGGAAACGCGCCATGACGAATTGGTAAGGGAGCACAACGGCCCAGGCAAGTCGCAGGAGCAGGCCGTAGAGGCCGAGCATGAGGGCGGGAGTCTATCGCAGCGTCCCGGGACCGTCAACGCGCTGACGGCGTGTGGCGCGATGATATCGGGTCATCTATATTCTGCCAGGATGATCCGGCCGGTCGTGGTCCTGATCGACAACAGCTCCGTCACGCGCGTGCTCCACAAGGAGCGCATAGAGGCCTCCTGCCCGCACGAGATCGAGGTCCTGACCGCGGGATCGGCGGAGGAGGCGCTCGGGACGCTCTACGCGCTGCGCGACCAGGCCCGGGTGATCGAGCTGGTCATCGTGTCGCAGGGGCTCCCGGGGATGCCCGGCAATCGGCTGCTCGAGATCATCAACGCGCAGTTCCCGCTGGTCGGCAAGATCCTGCTCTCCGACAAGCCGGCGCTCGAAGAGGCGATCTACGCCTTCAACAATTCGGGCGTCGACCGGTACATCCCGCTCCCGTGGGAGTCCGAGGACATCAAGTTCACCATCAACAGCCTGCTGCAGCAGCGCGAAATGAAGCGCCTCAACGAGCGCCTCATGTCCGACCTGCAGGTGCGCAATGTCGAGCTCACCGCGGCGCTGGGCAATCTCCAGGACGCCCGCCGCCAGCTGGAGACCTCGTACATCCAGACGGTGCAGTCGCTGGCGATAGCGCTCGAGGCCAAGGATCGCTACACCTCGGGGCATTCGCAGCGGGTCTCCCGTTTCGCCACCCTCATCGCGCGAGCCATGGGGCTGCCGCGGGAAGAGGTCGAGCTGGTGGCGCAGGTGGCGCTCCTGCATGACATCGGCAAGATCGGCATGCTGGATTCGATTCTGAACAAGCCGTCCAACCTCAACGACGCGGAGCGCGAGCTGGTCAAGTCCCACCCTGTCGTCGGGGCGCAGATCCTGGCCCCGGTGAAGACCTTCGAGCGGCACGTCGCCGGCATCCGGTATCACCACGAGATGTTCGACGGCAGCGGCTACCCGGACGGCCTGAAAGGGGAGGAGATCCCCGTGGCGGCGCGCATCGTCTCGCTCGCCGACGCTTTCGACGCCATGACTTCGACGCGGCCGTACCGCATCGGCCTGCCGCTCACCTTCGCCATCCAGGAGATGACCAAGATGCGCGGCAAACAGTTCTGCCCGCTGGCGGTCGACGCCTTCGCGCGCGTGCTGCAGTCGGCGGCCGCCGCGGAGCCGATCGCGCCGGCCCCGACCGCGCCCGCCCTGGCGGCGGCCCCCGACGCGATCCTCATTCCGGCCCCTGCAGCGCAGGTTCCGGATCAGCAGGAAGAAAGTCCCGCCGAAACGAAGCGCTCCAACGCCGCCTGAAGCCAGCCCGGCTCCTCCGCGCGCCGACGCCCGCACTGCTTGACAGCGAGGCGACGGACCGGTAGCATCCTCCTGTTTGGTTTCTATATAGGAAATGTATATGGCTGCGCAGGCCCGAAAGGTGAAGCCCGGCGGCGCCGCGCTGACGGGGAACAACAAGATGGTGCGCACCTTCACCGCCACCCGGCAGGATGTGGCGATGCTGGCGTCGATCGCCCGCTATCACGGTTTCTCCAAGAGCGGCACCCTCACGTGGCTGGTGCGCAGGGAGTTCTGGCGCGTCTTCCCGGCGGGCAACCGGACGGTCCGGCCGGATCGCGGCGCGCGCATCGTCAGGAGGCCCCATGAACGCTGAGACGGAACAGACCACGAGCGCCGTGCCGCCGATCTGGAGGCCGGCCGATCCGGAGCGCACCGCGGGACAGATCGCCGCGATCCGGGACCTGGCCCGGCGGAAGAATGCCGTCATCCTGGCGCACAACTACCAGCTTCCCGAGGTCCAGGAGGCGGCCGATTTCGTCGGGGACTCGCTGGGGCTGGCGCTGCAGGCGCGCGACACGAAGGCCTCTCTCATTGTTTTCTGCGGCGTGCACTTCATGGCCGAATCGGCGCGGATCCTGAACCCCGACAAGACGGTTCTTCTCCCCAGCCTCGCGGCCGGATGCGCCCTGGCCGATTCGATCACGCCGGAGTCGCTCCTGGACTGGAAGCGGCGCTACCCCGACCACACCGTCGTGACCTATATCAACAGCAGCGCCGAGGTGAAGGCCCTGTCGGACATCTGCTGCACGTCGGCCAACGCGGTCTCGGTGGTACGGAGCCTGCCCTCGCGGCGGGTGCTGTTCACCCCGGATCGCAACCTGGGGCGCTGGGTCGCCGCCCAGGTGCCCGACAAGGAGATCGTCATCTACGACGGAGCCTGCCCGACGCACGAGGTGCTGCGGGGCGTCAACGTGGACGCGGCGAAGGCGGGGAAACCGGACGCCGTGGTGATCGCCCACCCCGAGTGCCGCGAGGACGTGCTGGCGATGGCGGACGAAATCTGCTCCACCTCGGGGATGATCGCCGCCGTGGCGCGGCACCCGGAGGCGAGGACCTTCATCATCGCCACCGAATGGTCGCTTATCCACCAGCTGCAGAAGCGTTATCCCGACCGCGAGTTCATCCCGGCGGACGGCTGCATCGGCTGCCGGCTGCACTGTCCCTACATGAAGATGGTCGACCTGACGGCGGTGCAGCGCGCCCTGGTCGAAGGGGTTTTCCCGATCGAGGTCGATGAAGAAGACGCCGCGGGGGCGCGGCGCGCCCTCGAACGCATGATGGCGGTGCCGCGCGATTGCTGACGCGCCGCGTGCCTGCGAGGCGTCGTTGACGCGGCGCTTACCACCCACCTATAATCCGCCCGCCTTCGAATCTGCCTGGCTCCGAGGCAGCCGATCTCCGCGATGAGCACCGCGCCGACGACCTCCCGACCCGAAACGGCTTCCGCCCGCCCGCGCGGGCGGATCGTCTACACCTTCCTGCTCGTCATGCTGGCGGTCGGTCTGCTGCCGCTCGCCATGGTGGCCCAGAAGCTGATCACCATCAGCCGGGAATCGCTGGTGACCTCGCAGCAGGAGGTGCAGCTGCAGATGGCCAGCGCCATCGCGCGGCAGGTGGACGGGGCGCTCGACGGGCTGCGCCAGGAGATGCTGCGCATGGCGGAGGGGATGGCGGCGCTGCCGCGTCCCGCCGGGAGCGCCGGCGCTTCCCCCGCGGCCCAGCGGCTGCTCGATCGCTACGTCGGGGGGGCGCTGGTCATGGTGCGCTACACCCCTCCCGCGGGCGCTCCGATCGAGGCCTCCCAGAAAGGGATGCCGCCGCTGCCGGGGGTCGACGAGGCGATGGCGCGCGGCGCCGCGGCGGCAGCAGCGGGGGAGACCTCGGTGGGCGATCCGCTCACCGCCATGGAGAACGGGGTGCCGCGCGCCTTCCTGGTGATCACGGCGCCGGTGGGCGACGGCGGATCGAGCGGGGCTCTGAGCGGGCTGCTTTCGTTCGAGGCGCTCTGGGCACCGGTCGCGTCGGCGGGGCGATCCGGCTATACGATCTACGCGCTCGACCGCGAGGCGAAGCTGTTCGCGGCGCAGGACGAGACCGGCATCCTGGCGCGCGACGACTACCGTTCCTTCGGCGTGGTGCAGGAGTTCAGCCGGTCCGCCGGCCGCTCCGCCCTGACCACCGAATTCACCATGGTGAGCAACGGCCGGCCGGTGGAGTACCTGGCCTCGGTCGACAGCACCAGCCAGGGGTGGGGGATCTTCGTCCAGCTGGAGAAACGGCAGGCGTACGCCGCGGTCAACCAGATGGTGCGCGCCGCGCTCCTCTGGGCCGGTCTGGCGGTCCTTCTGGCGCTCGGGCTGGCGTACCTGCTGGCGTCGACGGTGACGCGGCCGATTCAAGCACTGGCCCGCGGGACCGAGGCCTTCGCGCAGGGGCAGCTCGATCACCGCGTGGCGGTGAGCAGCCGCAACGAGCTGGGCGAGCTGGCCGCCACCTTCAACTCTATGGCGCAGCAGATGCAGGAGTACATCCAGCGGCTCAAGTCGGCGGCCCAGGTCAACAGCGAGCTGTTCATGGGGACGATCCGGGCGCTCGCCGACGCCATCGACGAGAAGGACCCATACACGCGCGGGCATTCGGAGCGGGTGAACGGCTACGCCGTGCTGGTCGGCAAGCAGCTCGGCCTCCCGCGCAAGGAGATGCGCGAGGTGCACATCTCCTCGCTGTTCCACGACATCGGCAAGATCGGCATCGAGGACAAGATCCTGCGCAAGCCGGCGATGCTGACCGACGCGGAATACACCATCATGAAGCAGCACCCGGAGAAGGGGGCGCAGATCCTGTCGAAGATCAAGGCGATGAAGGACATCATCCCCGGCATCCGCTTTCACCACGAGCGCTGGGACGGCACCGGATACCCGCTGGGGATGAAGGCGGAGCAGATCCCGATCGCGGCGCGCATCGTCGCGGTGGCCGACGCCTTCGACGCGATGACGACCAATCGCCCGTACCAGAAGGCGATGCCGTTCGACAAGGCGATCGCGCGGCTCCTCGAGCTGTCGGATCGGGCCTACGATCGCCGCGTCGTGACCGCCCTCGCGGAGGCGTACAAGGCCGGGATGTTCAAGGCCCCCCCGGCGCTGGAGGTGGAGGAGCAGTGAGCCGCGCCTACCGCCTCGTGGGCTGCCTGCCATGAGCGGCCAGCGCTGGTCCCCCGCCTGCCAGCGCCTCCCCCTGCAGCTCAACGCGCGCTGCAGGCTGGTCTGCGCTCTCTGCGGCTACATGGAGACGTGAAGCGACGGTAGGCTCCCCCCGGGCGGGGGGAGGAAAAAGGACCACCCCGGAGACCGATCATGAATGACGACGCACGGCAGGACCTGTCCAAGCGGGACGTCAAGCACGCCGTCAAGGAGGCGCTCGACGAGCTCCTCGGCCTGGGCGAGGTGCGCATGGCGGCGCGCTTCTCCGGCGGCACGGTGGTCATCCGGCCCGCGAAGTCGGACACCCAGGAGAAGGTCATCCCGATCGACGTCCTGTTCCACAAGATCACCATGGTGCGCGATCGCCTGCGCGTGCTGGAGCAGCGGATCAACAGCCACGCGCGCCTGAGCGCGGAGGACAAGGTCGAGCTGCAGCAGTACGTCACGAGGGCCTACGGATCGCTCACGTCGTTCAACGTCCTGTTCCGCGATCGCGCCGACTGGTTCATGGGCTCGGCCGGCGGCGGACAGGACGACTGAGGCGAGGGATGCACCCGACGCGGCGGCAGAAAGCGGTGCTCGACGCCATCCAGGATCTCCTCGCGGAGACCGGGAAGACCCCGACGCTCCAGGAGATCGCCCGGAGATGCGGCCTGTCGTCGGTGGCCACGGTGCACCGCCACGTGACGCTGCTCCAGGAGCGCGGCATCCTGAAGCGCCGGCGCAGCCGGCGCCGCAGCATCGAGCTGCGAGCCGTAGCCCGCCGCGCCCCGGCGGTCGAGCTGCCGCTGTACGGCGCGATCGCCGCCGGCGCGCCGATCGAGGTCCTGGTGGAGGAGGAGCGCGCCGCCCTGCCGCGCGAGCTGGTGCGCCGTCCCGAGGAGACGTTCGTGCTCCGGGTCCGAGGCGATTCGATGCGCGAGGAGCAGATCCTGGACGGCGATCTGATCGTGGTCGAGCGTCGCGACCACGCCGAGAACGGCGACGTGGTGGTGGCCCTCATCGAGGGCCGGGAGGCGACCCTCAAGACCTTCTACCGCGAGCGCGGGCGAATCCGCCTGCAGCCGGCGAACCCGGCCATGGAGCCGATCCTCCTCGCCCCCGAGGCGCTGCGCATTCAGGGCATCGTGACCGGACTGTTCCGTCGCTTCGACTGAATCGGTTTCTTGACCCTCCCACCCCAGCGTGTTAGCCTCACGCCCCGCGCGGGTGGCGTCGTCCCCCTCCCGTCGCGGAATTTCATGGAGGTTTCATTGATGCGACGCATCATCGGAACGGCCTTTCTGTTGAGCGTGATCGGCATTCTCACCGGAACCACCGCGGCGCTCGCGCAGACAACAAAGCCGGCCGCGGAGCACCAGCCAGCCGCCGGCATCCGCTGGGAGGGCTGGGGCGTGCGCGCCGGACTGAGCGCCAACCCCGATCAGGTCTACGGCGGCGTGCACTTCAACCTGGGAGAGTTCGCCAAGAACGTCCGCTTCAGGCCCACCGTCGAGCTCGGGTTCGGGGATGACCGGACGACCGTCCAGGCGCTGGCGGAGGCGCATTACATCTTTTCGAAGGTGCAGGTCTGGAAGCCGTACGTGGGCGGCGGGCTCGGCTTTACCTATGTCAACCGCAACAACGGCTGCTGCGGCAACGACGACGAAGACGGCTCCGACACCGAGTTCGCCCTGATGGGGATCGGCGGCATGGAGACCAAGCTGAAATCGGGGA
>JAYUCR010000257.1:0-4317 GCA_043740165.1 Acidobacteriota bacterium
TTCATCCGCCGGCCGGTCCTGGCGATCGTCGTCAACCTGGTCATCCTGATCGCCGGGCTGCAGGCGATCCACACCCTGACCGTGCGGCAGTACCCCCGGAGCGACATCGCGGTCGTGAACGTGACGACCGCCTACGTCGGGGCGAACGCCGATCTCGTGCGCGGCTTCATCACGACCCCGCTCGAGCGCGTCATCGCCAGCGCCGACGGCATCGACTACATGGAGTCGTCGAGCGCGCAGGGGATCAGCGCGATCACCGTCCATCTGAAGCTGAACTACGACACCAACGCCGCGCTGACCCAGATCCAGTCGAAGGTGGCGCAGGTGCGCAACAACCTGCCGCCCGAGGCCGAGGCGCCGATCATCGAGGTCCAGACGGCCGACACCGAATTCGCGGCCATGTACATCGGCTTCTCGGCCGAAAATCTCGACCAGAACCAGATCACCGACTACCTGACGCGGGTCGTGCAGCCGAAGCTGAGCGCCGTCAGCGGCGTCCAGCGCGCCGACATCCTGGGCGACCGCACCTTCGCGATGCGCATCTGGCTCAAGCCCGACCGGATGGCGGCGCTCAACCTGGCGCCTTCCGACGTGCGCGCCGCGCTGGCGCGCAACAACTACCTCTCCGCGCTCGGGCGCACCAAGGGGACGATGGTGTCGGTCAACCTGGTCGCCAACACCGACCTGCGCACCCCGGAGGAGTTCCGCCAGCTCGTCGTGAAGGAGGACAAGGGGACGGTGGTGCGCCTGGGAGAGATCGCCGACGTCGTGCTCGGGGCGGAGAATTACGACCAGGATGTCCGCTTCAACGGCCAGACCGCCACCTTCATGGGGATCTGGGTCCTCCCCGTCGCCAACTCGCTCGACGTGGTGAAGCGCATCCGCGCCGCCCTGCCGGAGATCGAAGCACAGCTCCCCGCCGGGATGAAACTGGGCGTCCCGTACGATTCGACGGTCTACATCCAGAACGCCATCAGCGAGGTGCTGCGGACCCTGTCCGAAACCCTGCTGATTGTCATCATCGTGATCTTCCTTTTCCTGGGCTCGTTCCGGGCGGTCATCATCCCGGTCGTCGCCATCCCGATCTCGCTCATCGGCGCCGTCTTCCTGATGTTCGCGGCCGGCTTCACGATCAACCTGCTCACGCTGCTGGCCATCGTGCTGTCGGTGGGGCTCGTGGTCGACGATGCGATCGTGATGGTGGAAAACGTCGAGCGGCACATCCAGATGGGCCAGCGCCCGGTGCAGGCGGCCCTCGCCGCGGCGCGCGAGCTGGTCGGCCCGATCTTCGCGATGACCATCACGCTGGCGGCGGTGTACGCGCCGATCGGGCTGCAGGGCGGCCTGACCGGGGCGCTGTTCCGCGAATTCGCCTTCACCCTGGCCGGGGCGGTGATCGTTTCCGGCGTCGTGGCGCTGACGCTCTCGCCGATGATGAGCTCCAGGCTCCTGCGGCACGGAACCGCGGAGCACGGCTTCGCCGGCCACATCAATCGCAACTTCGACCGCCTGAAAGGCGTCTACACGCGCCTGCTGACCGGGACGCTCGGGTTCCGGCCGGTGGTCCTGGTCCTCTGGGCCCTGGTCGTCGCGCTCATCTTCCCCTTCTACATGTTCTCGCAGCGGGAGCTGGCACCGGGCGAGGATCAGGGGGTGGTCTTCTCGATCCTTCAGGCCTCCGCCAACTCGACGCTCGATCAGACGAAGCTCTTCGCGTCCCAGATGAACGATGTGTTCGCGAAGTTCCCCGAGGCCGACAGCATTTTCCAGATCATCGGGCCAACGGGTGGGTTCGGCGGCATGGTGACCAAGCCCTGGAGCCAGAGGACCAGGTCGGCCGAGCAGCTCCGGCTGCAAGCGGCCGCCGAGCTATCGAAGATCCCGGCCGTCCGGTTCATCCCCCTGACCCCGCCCCCCCTGCCGGGAGGGGGCGGCTTCCCGGTCGATTTCGTCGTCGCCTCGACGGCGGAGCCCCAGGAGCTGGTCGAATTCGCCGACGGGCTGGTGCAGAAGGCGTTCGGCAGCGGGCTGTTCCTGTTCGCCGACGTCGACGTGCGATTCGATCAGCCGCAGACCGAGGTGGTCTTCGACCGCGACAAGGTCCGTTCCCTGGGGGTCGACCTGAGCCAGACCGGCGCCGATCTGTCGACCCTGCTGGGCGGCAACTATGTCAACCGGTTCAGCATCCAGGGCCGCTCGTACAAAGTGATCCCGCAGATGAGCCGCGCCGACCGGCTCACCCCCGAGCAGCTCGAGACGATTCACGTCAGCGGCCCCGGCGGCAAGCTCGTGCCGCTGTCGACCTTCGCGACCTTGCGGACCACGACCGAGCCGCGCGAGCTGAAGCGGTTCCAGCAGCTCAACGCGGTGCGCGTCCAGGGAGCGATCCCGCCCCCGGTGTCGCTCGACACGGCGCTCCGATTTCTCGAGACCGAGGCGGCCAAGGTCCTGCCGCAGGGGTTCACCGTCGACTACGCCGGCGAATCGCGGCAGCTCCGGACCGAAGGGGGCAAGTTCCTCGGCACCTTCCTCCTGTCGGCCATCCTCATTTATCTCGTCCTCGCGGCCCAGTTCGAGAGCTTCCGCGATCCGTTCATCATCCTGGTGGGCTCGGTCCCGCTCGCCATCTCCGGCTCGCTGCTCTTCTCGTTCCTCGGCTTCACGACACTCAACATCTACAGCCAGGTCGGCCTCATCACGCTCGTCGGCCTGGTCTCCAAGAACGGCATCCTGATCGTCGATTTCGCCAACAACCTGCAGGAGCGTGGGAAGGACAAGCTGCACGCCATCATCGAGGCCGCCGGCACCCGCCTCCGCCCGATCCTGATGACCACCGCGGCCACCGTCGTCGGCCACTTCCCGCTCGTGCTGGCCACCGGTCCCGGCGCCGGCGCCCGCAACAGCATCGGCATCATGCTGGTCACCGGCATGATCATCGGCACCGCCTTCACCCTCTTCGTGGTGCCGTCGATCTACATGCTGGTGGCGCGCACGCGCGTCGCCGTGCACGAGACGGAGATCGACCCGGCCGAAGCCGAGGCGCCCCAGGTTGCCGCCGCGGGCTGATCGGTCCTGGAGCCGGCGCAAAGAAAATGCCCCGATCGCCGATGGCGATCGGGGCATCGCAGTCCGCCGTGCTGTACTGGCCCGGCGGCGGGTTCTAGCGACCGCCGAGTCTGAAGGTCAGGCCGCCGGTGAACGTCGTGAAGGTGGAGTTCTCGTCAAACGTCGACTCCTTCATCAGCGACACGTCGGCCCGGAAAGCCATGAGCTTGCGCTCGCCGAAGAATACCCGCGTGCCACCGCCCACTTGATAGGCGACGGAGTTGTCGTTGGCCGAGATGGGGCCACTGTCGACCGAGACATCCGCGCGCCCGACGCCCGCCATCACGTAGGGAACGAAGTCCTTCTTGGGCGGGTGGAAGTTGAGGACAGCGTTCACCATGTAAAGCTGTATCGTCGAGTCCACGCCGGTTCCGGCGACATCACCGTTCTCGGAGGCCTTCGAGAACTGCCCCTCGATCTGGAACTGCGGGTTGAAATTGTACCCGCCCCGGAGCCCGAGGAACTGGGCGGTGTCGACCCCGATGTCGTCCGCGCCGACATTCGACTGGCCGAAGCCGAATCCGAGCTCACCGCGGCTATCCGTTCCGCTTTTGCTCGGTGCGCTCGCGGCGAACACCGGGGCGCCCAGCACGAGTACCGCGACCAACGTCAAAGGCAGTTTCCGATTCATGAGCTTCCTCCCCCTCATTGAGGATTGAACTGCGTTCTCCATGAATCTGGGGGCGCGATCCTGTCCGGATCAACCGTTTCACAAAATGGTCATCAAGAGGGATGCGCCGGCCGTTTCAAAAGCGGAATACCCAGGCTCCCGTCGTGGTACAAGAACGTTGCGAGGTGTGGCGTGCGCTCCGAACCAGACAATGAAGAGCAGCGCCTGGTCGAGGATCGGGCCCGGATCGCCAACTGGAAGCGGTGGGGGCCCTATCTCTCGGAGCGCCAGTGGGGCACCGTGCGCGAGGACTACTCCGCCGACGGATCGTGCTGGCAGTATTTCACCCACGATCAGGCGCGCAGCCGGACCTACCGGTGGGGAGAGGACGGCCTGCTGGGGATCAGCGACCGCGAGTCGCGGCTCTGCTTCGCCCTGGCGCTCTGGAACGGACACGATCCCATCCTGAAGGAACGGCTTTTCGGCCTGACCGGGCCGCAAGGGAACCACGGCGAGGACGTCAAGGAGCTCTACTACTACCTCGATTCGACGCCGGCCCACTCCTTCATGGAGGCGCTCTACAAGTACCCGCAGCGCGAGTT
>JAYUCR010000258.1:0-4308 GCA_043740165.1 Acidobacteriota bacterium
ACGCGCCGCACGCGATCGAGGTCCTCCATTGCCTGCTTGGCCGTCGCCAGCACGCCCAGGGCCGCGAGACGGGCCGCCTCGATGCCCTGCTCCACCGTCACCTCGCGGCCGATCTTGCCGCAGAATTTGAGGCGGCCGTTCTCCTTGGGGAACTTGGCGGAGATGAAGAGCAGATTGCCGGAGCGCACGGTCTGCACGTACTGGCCGTTCGGCTTCCCGACTTCCGGGAGGCGCCAACCCATCGATTCCAGCGTCTTCTCGACATCGCCTGGCATCGCTCGATCCTTCCTGGCACCCGGGCTGTTGGTCGGTTTCCGCGGAGAGCCCGCGTCGCCGAGCGCCGTGCTGGCGGGAATTATGGGCGTCGTGCGCCCGGCTGTCCAGCGAATTCCCCAGGAGTCTGTCCGAGTATTCGCACGGGCCGCGCCGGCTGCTTTGACACGGTCGGCGGCGCTGGACTAGCATTCCTCGATGCGAGCCTCCGATGAGCCGTCAGGTCGCTCCGACGCAATCGGAGTCATCCCCGCCCGGTACGGATCGACTCGCCTCCCCGGCAAACCCCTGGTGGACATCGCCGGCAAGCCGATGGTGCAGCATGTCTGGGAGCGGGCCCGCGCCGCGCGCACCCTGGCCGATCTGGTGGTCGCGACCGACGACGATCGGATCGTGAAGGCGGTCGAGGCCTTCGGAGGGCGGGCCGTCATGACCTCGACCGATCACCCCACCGGCACCGATCGGCTGGCGGAAGTGGCGCGCCTGAGGCCGGCGGCGATCTACGTGAACATCCAGGGCGATGAGCCACTCCTGGATGGCGCCGATGTCGACAGCCTGGTCGAAGGACTGCGCGCCGATCCGGCGCGCCCGATGGGCACGCTCTGCCGGCCGCTGCACGAGCGTCAGATGGCCGAGGATCCGAACATCGTGAAGGTGGTGTGCGACGATTCGGGCCGGGCGCTCTATTTCTCCCGTGCTCTCATTCCCTACCCGCGGCATCCGCAGCCGCCCGGCCGGCCAGGACCTGGCGCGGGCGGACCCCAGGATGCGGGCAGCCTGTGGCTTCGGCACATCGGCCTTTATGCCTACCGGCGCGATTTTCTCCTGGAGTTCGCGTCCTGGCCACCCTCGGCGCTGGAGCGCAGCGAAGGGCTCGAGCAGCTCCGGGCCCTGGAGCGCGGGTTCCCCATTCACGTGTTCCCGGCGCGCGGGCGGTACGTCGCCGTCGACACGCCCGAGGACGTGACCACCGTGCAGCGCGCGCTGCGCGCCGATTCCTGAGGAGGTGAGCGTGGCCACCAAGTACATCTTCGTCACCGGCGGCGTGGTCTCCTCCCTCGGGAAGGGGCTGGCGGCCGCCTCGATCGGCCGCCTGCTCGAAGCGCGCGGGTTCAGCGTCACCCTGCAGAAATTCGACCCGTACCTCAACGTCGACCCTGGAACGATGAGCCCTTTCCAGCACGGCGAGGTGTTCGTCACCGAGGACGGGGTCGAGTCGGATCTCGACCTGGGTCACTACGAGCGCTTCACCTCGACCGTCACGTCGCGCGACCACAATTTCACCAGCGGCAAGATCTACGAGCACGTGATCGCCCGCGAGCGGCGCGGGGATTACCTCGGCGGGACGGTGCAGGTCATCCCGCACGTCACCGACGAGATCAAGGAGAGCATCCGCAAGATCTCGAAGGGCGTCGACGTCCAGATCGTCGAGATCGGCGGCACCATCGGCGATATCGAGTCGCTTCCGTTCCTCGAAGCCATCCGGCAGTTCCGCCTGGAGGCGGGACGCTCCAACGCCGTGTTCGTCCACCTGACGCTGGTGCCCTACATCGGCGCCGCCGGCGAGCTGAAAACCAAGCCCACGCAGCATTCGGTGCGCGACCTGCGCGCCATCGGGATCCAGCCCGATGTCCTCATGTGCCGAACCGACCGATTCATCCCGATCGAGATCAAGAAGAAGATCGCCCTGTTCTGCAACGTCGCCGAGGAAGCGGTGATCACCGCCAAGGACGTGGAGACGATTTACGAGGTGCCGCTGGTCCTGGCCAAGGAAGGGGTCGACGCCATCCTGCTGAAGCTTCTCGACCTCCCCTACCGCGACAAGAACATGGACGACTGGGTGCAGATGGTGGAGCGGATCAAGCACCCGGCGGACGGGGAGGTGGTGGTCGGCATCGTCGGCAAGTATGTCGCCTACGAGGACTCCTACAAGAGCCTCAACGAGGCCCTGACGCACGGCGGCATCGCCAACAACGTGCGCGTCCGGCTGCACTGGATCGAGGCCGACAACCTGACCCCCGAGACGCTGCCCGATCAGGTGGCGCCGTGCCACGGTGTCCTGGTGCCCGGCGGGTTCGGCATCCGCGGCGTGGACGGCATGATCGAGGCGATCCGCTACGCCCGCGAGCGCCGCGTTCCCTTCTTCGGCATCTGCCTCGGGATGCAGTGCGCTGTGATCGAGCAGGCGCGCAATGTCCTCGGCCTGAAGGACGCCGACTCGGCGGAGTTCAACCCCGCGACGCCCCACCCCGTCATCTACAAGCTGCGCGAGCTCGAAGGTGTTGAAAAGATGGGCGGCAACATGCGGCTCGGGAAATGGCCTTGCGTCCTCGAGCCGGGGAGCCACGCGGCAAAGGCCTACGGCCGGACCGAGATCAGCGAGCGGCACCGCCACCGCTACGAAGTGCAGCGCAAATACCTGGATGACATGCAGAGACGCGGGATGAAGGTGACCGGCGACACGCCCGATCACCGGTTCGTGGAGATCATGGAGATCCCCGACCACCCGTATTTCCTGGCCTGCCAGTTTCACCCCGAGTTCAAGTCCAAGCCGATGCAACCGCATCCGCTCTTCCGGAGCTTCATCGATGCCTGCAAGCGGTTCCGGCAGTCCCCGCGCTGACGCCGGCTCGCCGACGCGCTGCGTCGCGGTCGACGCCCGCCTGGCGATCGGCGGAGGCGAGCGGCTGGCATTCCTGGCCGGACCCTGCGTCATCGAGAGCGAAGAGCACGCCGTGCGCATGGCCCGCGCCCTGCTGGAGATCACCCGGGGGCTCGCCGTTCCTTATGTTTTCAAAGCCTCCTTCGACAAGGCGAACCGGAGCTCCCTCGCTTCCTTCCGCGGGCCGGGCCTGAAGGAAGGGTTGCGCATCCTGGAGGTGGTCAAGCAGGCGACCGGGGTTCCGGTGCTGTCGGACATCCACGAGCCGTCGCAGGCGGAGCCGGCGGCGCGCGTGCTCGATATCATCCAGATCCCCGCCTTCCTGTGCCGGCAGACCGACCTCCTCCTGGCCGCCGGAAGGACCGGGAAGACGATCAACATCAAGAAGGCCCAGTTTCTTTCTCCCTGGGACATCCGACACGCCGTCGACAAGGTGGTGTCAACCGGGAACGAGAAGATCCTCCTCACCGAGCGCGGCACCTCGTTCGGGTACCAGAACCTGGTGGTCGATTACCGCTCGCTGGTCGTCATGCGGCAGCTCGGCTGGCCGGTCGTGATGGACGCGACCCACGCCGTGCAGCTCCCCGGCGGACAGGGCGACCGCTCCGGCGGCGACGCATCGTTCATTCCGTTCCTGGCGCGGGCCGCCGCGGCGGTCGGCATCGATGCCTTGTTCTGCGAGGTGCACGACAACCCCGCCGAAGCGAAGAGCGACGGGCCCAATGCCCTGCGCCTGGATCGCGTCGCGCCGCTCCTGAAGCAGGTGCTGGCCATCGACGCCGTGATCCGGGGGAAGTGATGCCGCGCGATCTGGCCCGCCGCGTCCTGGAGCTCGAAGCGCGCGCCATCCTGGACCTGATCCCGCGGCTCGACGCCGGCTTCGATCGCGCCGTCGAGGTCCTGCAGGCGTGCAAGGGCCGGGTCATCGTCACCGGCATGGGGAAATCGGGGCTGATCGGCGCCAAGATCGCCGCGACGTTCTCCAGCACCGGGACGCCGTCGCTGTTCCTGCATCCCGCCGAGGCGGTCCATGGCGACATCGGCATGGTGGTGACGGGCGACGTCGTGCTGGCCATTTCCCACAGCGGCGAGACCGAGGAGCTGGTCCGCCTGCTCGAGATCCTCAAGCGGCTCGACGTGAGCCTGATCGCCCTGACCGGCCACCGCGAATCGACCCTGGCCCGGCATGCCCTCATCAGCCTCGATGTCGGGATCGAGCAGGAGGCCTCGCCGCTGGGGCTGGTGCCGACGGCCAGCACGACGGCGGCGCTCGCCATGGGGGACGCTCTGGCCATGTCGCTCGTGGAGCGCCGCGGCTTCACCCTCGACGACTTCGCCCGCTTCCATCCCGGCGGCCGGCTGGGCAGGAAGGT
>JAYUCR010000259.1:0-1724 GCA_043740165.1 Acidobacteriota bacterium
AGGCGGAGCTGGCCGTCGGTGACGACCCGGTCCCCGGCCGCGAGCCCCTTCTCGATCACCGTCTCGGCGCCGACGGAGGGTCCCGTGCTGACGAGCCGCAACGTGACGGTGTCGTCCGGCTGCACCACGAAGACGAAGGTCCCCTGCTGGCCGGTCTGGATGGCCTGCGACGGCACGAGAATCGCGGCGCTCCGGACGCGCACGCGCAGGACCACGTCCACGAACTGGCCGGGCCACAGGGTGCCGTCGGCGTTGGGGAACGACGCCTTGAGCCGCAGGGTCCCGGTGGCGCGATCCACCGCGTTGTCGATGAAGCTCAGCTCCCCGGCGGGCGGGTCGTCCCCGCTGTTCGGGATGGTCGCCCGGACCTCGAGCGCCCCCTGCGCCCGGCCGGCGCGGATCGCGGCGAGGTTCTGCTCCGGCACGGAGAAGGCGACGTCGATCGGCCGCACCTGGTTGATCACCACCATCGGGTCGTCGGCATTGGCCTTCACGAGATTGCCGGCGTGCACGTTGAGCTGGCCGGTCCGCCCGTCGAGCGGGGAGCGGATGGTGCAGTACTCGAGCGCCACCCGGGCGTTCTCGAGCGCGGCCTCGTCGGCGCGCACCGTGGCCTCGAGGCTGGCATCGTTGGTGCGGAAGCGGTCGAACTCCTCCTGGGTCACGTACTCCTTCTTCACCAGATCGGCATAGCGCTCCACGTCGCGGGCGGCGCTCTCCCGCTGCACCTGGTCGCGCGCCAGCGCGGCTTGCGCCGACTTGAGGGCCGCCGCGTAGGGACGGGCATCGAGGGTGAAGAGCAGCTCGCCCGGCCGCACGTCCTGTCCCTCGCGGAAGTGCACCGTTCCCAGGACGCCGCCCACCTGGGCGCGCACCTCGACGGTGGAGTGCGCCTGCACCGAGCCGATGGCGCGGATCTCCACCGGGACGTCCCGCTGCACCGCCGGCGCCGCGGTCACCGGCACCGGCGGCGGCGCCTCGGCGCCCGGGGCGCCGCGCGAGCAGGATGCGGCGGCGATCGCGACGATGATCGCCGCGGCGGTCGGCAGGGGTCCTCTCATGATGCGTCTCTCATTGTGCGGGGTCCTCGGAGGTTGCGGGAGCGGCGCCGTCAGTTGCGGGCGCGGCGCCGGCCGCCGGCTGCCAGAGCGAACCGGTGGCGTGAGCCAGCCGGGAGAGGCTGACGAACCAGGCGGTGCGCGCCTGTGTCTCCAGCGCGCGCGCCCGCTCCAGGGCGCTCTGGGCGGTCAGGAGATCGAGGATGCTGCCGACCCCCGCCTTGTACCGCGCCGACACCACCTCGTACGACTGCTGCGCGCTCTCCAGGAGATCGCGCGACGTCTGCACCTGCTGCCGCGCCGTCTGGTGATCGTAGTAGCTGGTCCAGACATCGAGCGTCACTTGTTGATGCAGCGTCTCGAGCCGCGCCTGCGCTTCGTCGCGGTCGGCCTTCGCCTTCTGCACGTTGTACTGATAGGTGAGGCCGTTGAAGATCGGGATGGTCAGAAGGAGCGAGCTGGTGTAGGTGTCCTGGCCGGCGGCGAACGAGCCGTAATAGATCCGCCCGGCATTGGTGCTGAAGCTCACCGTCGGCCGAGCGAGAGCCTGCCGGGCGCGCACGTCGGCCGCCGCCTTCTCCAGGCTGGCCCGCGCCGCGGCGAGCTCGGGCCGGTGGGCCTCCGCGTCCTTGATGACGCTTTCGACTCTGACGGCGGCTTCCTCTT
>JAYUCR010000260.1:0-4302 GCA_043740165.1 Acidobacteriota bacterium
TCCCCAGCAGCCTTCCCGCATGAGGCGATCGAGGTTGGGGAGTTCCTTCCGCCAGCGCTCGAAGACGAGCTGCGGAGGGGCGCAATCGAGGCCGATGACAGCGACTCTCACAGGCGGGTGATCTTTCTTTTCACGTTTTGACCTCGCTGGCGGAAAATGTGACGTTACGTCCGAGAGAGCGGGTAAATTACCGCGACCGAGTCGGCTTGGCAAGGGCCATCCGCCCTTATTTTAGGCGACCGCGGTGCTGAAGGGATGGCCCTGATGTCGGAACGGACAACGCCGCTCAAGATCCTCGGAGGCCCGACTCTCTCCCCCTGGTCGGTGGTCCGCCTGTTGAAGAGGGGCCGGCGAGCCGCCCCGCTCGACTCGGCGAGGGTCGTCTTCTATTTTCAGGCCCGGTACGCCCTCTGGCATGCCGCGAAAGTGCTCGGTCTGGGGCGCGAGACGAGTGTCCTGGTTCCCGCGTTTCAGTGCGGGACGGAACTCGACGCCTTCGTCGAGCTGGGGATTCCCCTTCGCTTCTATGAGGTGGGCAGGTCGCTTCGCGTCGATGTCGAGGCGTTGGAGCGCGCTGTGGATGACCGCACCCGTGCGATCCTGGTCACCCACTACTTCGGTCACGCCCAGGACTTGAGGCCGGTACAGCGGTTCTGCCGGGAGCGGGGCCTCTTCCTCATCGAGGACTGCGCCCACACACTGTCCGGGAAAGTCGGCGACCGGTTCCTCGGAACCTTCGGGGATGTCTCGGTCTTCAGTATGCGGAAAATTCTTCCCGCGCCGGATGGAGGGGCTCTCCGGATCAACCGGCCGGATCTCCCTCTGCCGGCGGCCCGCGGCGGTCCGCCGCTGTCATTGACGCTCGGCGCGCTCAAGTTGTCGATCACGCGGAATCTCAAGAACCGGAAGGGGAGATTCGGCCGGGCGCTCCGGGCCGCGCTCCGATCGCCGCTCGTCCGCCTCCTGAAAAAAGGACGGAGCCACGTTCCGGAGGTGGAGGAGACGATCCCGGATCTTTGCGCGTTTCATCCCGAGCGCATCCATTGGGGGATGTCCGCGGTCTCACGGCGGATCGTGGAGAGCGTCGACCCGGAGGAGGTGGGGCGGCGCCGGCGTGAGAACTTCAACTACCTGCTCGCCAACCTCGGCGTCTCGAAGGAGGTGGAGGCGCTCACCGGGCCGCTGCCGCCGGGCGCCTGCCCCTGGATGCTCCCGATCCTGGCGCGCGATCCCGACCGGCTGCTGGAGCTCCTTCGCGGGCACGGCATCGAGATCGGACGGTTCTGGCAGGACTGTCACCCGGCCTTTCCCGTCGACGCTTTCCCCGAAGCGGCCTTTCTCAAGCGGAACGTCCTGGCGCTGTCGGTCCACCAGGACCACGACCGTGACGCGCTCGATCGCATCCTTGCGGCCCTGGGGACGGCGGGTCGCGCGGCGGCGACCCGGGAGCCGGCGCAAGGGACGCCGTGAGCGAACGACGTCATTCCGCGGCCTGGTCCATCGGCTCGGGCGTCCTTGACGTACGCCGGGAGAATCGCTTCCTGAGCCAATCGATCCCCGCCGAGTAGTACCGGCGGTTGAACAACCGGAGCGTGTGGTACCTGCGTGTCTCGCGCGTCCACTGCCCGCAGGAGAACGTCTTCCGATCCAGGTAGATCTCCGACACGCCGGAGTCCCATACGTCCCTGACCATGTAATGGAAGACGGCCGTGCCGGGAGACGCCTCGGAGAACCGCTGGTCGTACCAGGACTTCAGGGCATAGACCGTCCCCGCGTCGACGACCACGAAGATGACGGAGACCGCCTCGCCATTCACCTCGATGATCCGGACCTGGAAGTGTCCCCGACGGGAGAACTGCGCCGCAAGGTCGCGGAAGAAGTCGACGAACCCCTCGTTCCGGGAGATCGCCTGTCCCTCACGGTACTTCCAGCTCCGCCGTTCGAGCTGCAGCAGGATGTCGAAAGCCCCGTCCATCTCCTCCGGACGGTCGAACCGACGATACGCGACCTCCCCGAGATCCTGCAGCCGCCTGTCGCTGACCTTGAGGTTCTTCCGGAGGTTTTGCGGGAGGCCCTGCCGGTAGGATTCCCAGTCTCCCCGGACCGGCAGGACCAGGGAGTCCCAGGTCATGGGTGGGGCGAGGGAAAGGGAACGCCCTTCGAGCGCCCGCCGCAGCAGGTTCAAGTTAGAGGACCCAGCCGAGATGCCGTCCAGGAAAACCACGTCCCATTCCTTCGCGGTGCGTTCCAGGTGACCGACGAAGGCGCGAAACACCTCCTCCCGGTGCTCGGGGAAGATGAGGTCCGACTGGAGCGAACATCCGTTGCCGGGGAAACAGAGTTGGCGGACCGGCAGGTACCGAAGCCGCTTCCGTTCGAGAACAAGAGGCGCTATGCCGACGACCCGATCTCCCAGGGAGAAGCGCACGACCTGGAGCCTCCGCCCCTCTCCGAAATGTTTCCACCAGGTGACGAACCACCGGTGGGTCATGAACACGTTGCGATCCGGGCACCGCTCCAGGAGGTCTCCCCAGGGGCCTTCGAGGGATGCCAGCTCCTCCGTCGTCGCGATCGGATCCACGCGGATGGAAGGGCCGGGTCCGCTCATCGTTCGCAGGAGCTCTGGCGGTTCGGCCGGAGCTGGTACCCAAGGATCGAATGGAAGCGGACGTGGTTTCTCTCCTGAAACCCGAAACTCTCCGTGATCCCCAGGGAGGCGGTGTTGGTCCGATCCGTGAAACCGGTGGCCCAGGGAACGCCGCGGCTCTTGAATTCGAGCAGGGCCGTCTCCACGAGGACAGCGGCGACCATCTTCCTGCGGTGCTCGGGCAGGATCCAGATCCCGTAGACGCACACCTCCCCCGGGTTGATGTGCACCCGGAGCTTGGGCTCCTGGTAGTGGTAGTCCTCGGTACCCAGGAGCATGACTCCGGCGACCCCATCCTGAAGCCGGGCCATGAAGCAGGCGAATCCCGGGTTCCTCGCGTCGTCCAGCATCCGGCCGCTGGCACGGTAGGGATACCTCCGCCGAAACTCCTGGAACTCCTCGAGGTTCGAGTCGTTCAGGATCACCACCGGGATGGCGCCCTTTCTCAGCGTGTAGCGCGGCTGGAGCTTCTGCAGCTCCAGGCGGAGCCAGACCATCTCGCTGGAACGAAAGACGAAAGTCGCCATCCGGCGGAGGAGCTTCTTCAGGACGGCGACGGGACGACTCAAGTCTTACCAACCCCCGGTCGAGATTGTAGTCGATGGATGGCGCGCTATCGAAACAGCGCAATTTCAGTTAAGGTTCGCCTTCCTCGGAGTGTCAGAACGCCATGAAGGGCACGATAAATCCACCCGTGAAAGTCCTCGGCACGACGACGCTGTCGCCATGGTCGTTGATGATGAGCTGCCGGGCGGGACGACTGCAGGAACCGTTCGCTTCGGGCCGGGCGCGATTCTACCACCGCGGCCGCTATGCCATCTGGCAGGCCTTGAAGGCCTTGCAGATCCGGCCATCGCACAATGTCGCATTCCCGGCGTTCCACTGCGGCACCGATCTGGAGCCGTTTCTCGATCTCGGCATCGGCGTGCGGTTCTATCGCACCACACCTGGTCTTCAGATTGATGTGGATTCCCTCGCCGGCCTGATCGACGCCGGCACGAGGGCCGTGTTCATCATCCATTACTTCGGCCTGCCCCAGGATTTGGCGACGATCCTGCGGCTGTGTCAGGAACACAATCTCCTGCTCATCGAAGACTGCGCCCATGCCCTGGGCGGCAGGCACGAGGGCCGGTGGCTGGGGACCTTCGGTGACGCCGCGATCTTCAGCATGCGCAAGTTTCTCCCCATTCCCGATGGGGGCGCCCTCCTCCTCAATCGCCGGGAGTCTGCACTTCCCGATGCGCCGGCAAGCCCGCCGCCGCTCCGGGTCACCCTCGGCGAGCTGAAGCCCAAGCTCGCGAGGAACCTCGTCAAGAATCTCCAGCGCAGCCCCTACGGGCGCGCCCTCAAGGCATCGATCGCCAGCCCGGTTTCGGCCTTCCTCAAGGGCGGGAGCCGGGGAGGGCTCGAGAAGGCCCACCGCCATGGCGATCTGTACCAGTTCCGACAGGAGGAGATCGGTTGGGGCATGTCGCCGCTTTCGGAAGCGATCTGGCGGAACACGGACTGCGAGCTGATGGTGACGCGCCGGCGGTCCCATTTCGGGTTTTTCCTCGAACACCTGAAGCCCTCCAGCCACCTCAGACCGCTCGTGGACCGGCTCCCCGAGGGCGCGTGTCCGTGGGCCTTTCCGATTCTCGTCCCGAGCATCGACG
>JAYUCR010000261.1:0-4297 GCA_043740165.1 Acidobacteriota bacterium
GCACCACGATCAGCATGCCGATCTGGGAGTAGCGCATCGCCTCCGCGAGCGGGGCCCTTCCTTCCCCGCTCACGCGTCGGTCAGGACGCCTAGGGAGCCAGGACAAGCACCGACTTCCTCGCCAGCTCGACAATCGGCTGCGGGTAGATCCCGAAGAACAGCGTGAATCCGATGCACACCGCGATCGCCACCCTCTGGCCGAACGACGCCACGAGCGCCCGATCGTCGGATGGTTCGCGCATGTACATCATGACCACGATGCGCGCGTAGTAGTAGAGCGAGACGGCGCTGTTCAGGACCGCCACGACCGCCAGCCAGGTGGCGTGGGCGCGCACCGCGGCGCCGAACAGGTACCACTTGCCGATGAAGCCGGCGGTCGCGGGAATCCCCGCCAGCGACAGCATGAACACCAGCATCGCGAACGCGGCCCACGGGGCGCGCTTCGCGAGGCCGGCGAAATCGGCGATCGTGTCCCCCACCACCCCCTCGCGCCGGAGCATCACGACCAGCGAGAACGCGCCCAGGTTCACGAACATATAGATGAAGAGATAGAGAATGACCGCCTGCACCCCCCACTCCCGGGTCTCGAGGCTGCCGCTGCCGATCCCCGCGGCGACGAGGCCCAGGAGCGCATAGCCGGCGTGCGCGATCGACGAATAGGCCAGCATCCGCTTCACGTTGTCCTGCAGGATCGCCGCGACGTTTCCGACCGTCATGCTGGCGGCCGCCAGGATCGCCAGGAGCACCCCCCACTGCGGCCCCAGCCGGGCGAACGACATCGTCAGGACGCGCACCATCACCACGAACGCCGCCGCCTTCGAGGCGGTCGACAGGAAGGCGGTCACCGGCGTCGGAGCCCCCTGGTAGGTGTCCGGGGCCCACATGTGGAACGGCACGGCGGCGATCTTGAATCCCAGGCCGACGATCACCAGGATGACCCCCAGGGTGAAGAAGGGGGCCTGGTCCGTGGCCAGCGCCATGGCGGCGCGCGACATGCCGATGAGCCCGAAGGAGATCGTTCCGGTCATGGCGTACACGAGCGAGATGCCGTACAGGAGGATGCCGGTGGAGAATGACCCGAGCAGGAAATACTTCAGCGCCGCCTCGTTCGACCGCCGGTCGGCTTTCAAATACCCGACCAGGGGATAGAACGAAAGCGCCATCGTCTCGAGCGCGACGAACAGCGTCAGGAAGTCTCCCGCCGACGCCATGAACATCATCCCGACCACGGCGAACAGGACGAGGGCGTAATACTCCCCCCCCTGCGCCCGTTCCGCGTCGAGATAGTGGCCCGAGATGAGCAGCGTCAGGATGGCGGACAGCAGGAACAGCACCTTGAAATAGACGCTGAAAGCGTCGAGCACGAACATGCCGCCGAAGGCGATGGTGCCGGCCGGATCGCGCAGGGACTCCAGGCCGAACCTGGCCGGGTAGACCATCAGGGCGCCCAGACTCATCACGCAGGCCAGGATCGACAGCCCCGGCATCCACGCGCGCACCCGCTCGTCCTTCATCGCCGCGAGCAGGAGCATCAGGAAGGCGCAGAAGGCGAGCACGATCTCCGGGGTCAGGAGCCGGAGAGAGTCGAGGTCGAAACCGACGTTCATCGGGCCGCGGCCCCCGCCAGCGCCGCCGCCGGCGGCGCCGCCTCGGAGACCGAAGCCGTTGGGGATCCGGGCGCCGTGGCGATCGCGGGAGCCGACCCCGCGGTGCCCTCGAGCCGCTGGACGATTTCGGTCACCGGCTTGTCGAGGATGGCGAAGAACGGCGCCGGGTAGAGGCCGATCCAGAAGCAGCAGGCGATGATCGGCAGCAGGGTCATCACCTCGCGGAAGTCGAGATCCTTGAGCTTCTGGTTCTCCGGGTTGTCGAGCTTGCCGAACATCGTGCGCTGGTAAAGCCACAGCATGTACGCGGCGCCCAGCACGATGCCGAAGACGGCGCAGACCACCCAGAACTTGCCGCCGAGATAGAGGTTCCCGAGCCACGGGATCCGGAAGCCGTAGCCGTGCGGGATGTCGTAGGCCCCGGCCAGGATGCTGAATTCGCCGATGAAGCCGTTGAGCACCGGGAGGCCGATCGAGGACATGGTGGCGATCATGAACAGCGTCGCGTAGATCGGCATCACCTTGGACAGGCCGCCGAACTCGGAGATCTCGCGCGTGTGCCGGCGCTCGTAGATGAGCCCGACGATGAGGAACAACGCCCCGGTCGACAGGCCGTGGTTGATCATCTGCAGGACGCTTCCGGCCAGGCCCTTCCAGTTGAGGGCGAAGATCCCGAGGGTGCAGAATCCGAGGTGGCTGACCGAGGAATAGGCCACCAGCTTCTTCCAGTCCGTCTGCACCATCGCGACGAGCGCCCCGTAGATGATGCCGATGATCGACAGCGCCAGGAGGTACGGCAGGTAGTAGCGCGTCGCCTGCGGCAGCAGCGGCAGCGCGAACCGCACGAAGCCGTAGGTCCCCATCTTCAGGAGGACGCCCGCCAGGATGACGCTGCCGGCCGTCGGGGCCTCGACGTGCGCGTCGGGGAGCCAGGTGTGGAACGGGAACATCGGCACCTTGATGGCGAAGCCGACGAAGAAGGCCAGGAAGATCCAGCGCTGCATCTCGATCCAGTGCGGGTCGTTCAGCGGGCCGAGGACGCGGATCAGCTCGGTGATGTCGAAGGTGCCGGCGGCCGCTCCCCCCACCTTGGGGAAGTAGAAGTAGAGGGCCAGGATGCCGAGCAGCATCAGCACCGACCCGAGCAGGGTGTAGAGGAAGAACTTGATCGCGGCGTAGAGCTTGCGCGGCCCGCCCCAGATGCCGATGAGGAAGTACATCGGCACCAGCATTGCCTCCCAGAAGACGTAGAAGAGGAAGAAGTCGAGGGAGATGAACACCCCGAGCATGCCGGTCTGCAGGACCAGCATGAAGATGTAGTACTCCTTCACGCGCTCATGGATGGCGGTCCACGAGGAGAGGATCGCGATGAATCCCAGGAAGGTGGTCAGGAGCAGCAGAAGGAGCGAGATGCCGTCGATGCCGACGAAATACTGCGCGCCGATCGACGGGATCCAGGCGGCCCGCTCGATGAACTGAAAGCCGCTCCGCGACACGTCGAACTTGAAGAACAGCGGCACCGACAGGAGGAAGTCGATGGCGGCGATCCAGGTGGCGCCGTGCATGAACGCCCGCTTGTTCTCCTTGTTCACCAGCACCAGGAGGAGCGCTCCCGCCAGGGGCAGGAAGGTCACGATGGTCAGGATGTGGGCCATGAACCAGTCCATGTTCGGTCTCCGTCGGTCCGCCGTCTTCCGTCAGTGTCCGGTCGTGAGCAGGTAGACGCTCACCAGGATGAAAATCCCCAAAACCATCGCCGTGGCGTACGACCGGACCACTCCGGTCTGCGCCTGGCGCAGGGCCCAAGAGCCGCCGCGCACCGTGTAGCCTGTCAGGTTCACCAGCCCGTCGACCACGAAGGTGTCGAAGCCGCGCGAGGTGTACGACGTGCCGAGCGTCAGGTAGCCGACGCCGTTCACGACACCATCCACCACGTAGCGATCGAACAGCGCCGCGGCATGGCAGAGCCCGTAGTAGGTCCTGAGCACCACCTTCCCGTACAGCTCGTCGATGAAGTACTTGTTGACGACGACGGTGTAGAGACCGCCCGCGGCCGCGGCCATCCGCCCCGGCAGGTCCGGCCGCTTCTCGTACAGGAACCAGCCGAGGGTCATCCCGCCGAGCGCCACGCCGAGGGAGACCACCATCAGGGCGATCTCGAGCCCGCTCGAATGCGCCGCGGCCCCCGCGGCCTCCTGCACGCGCGGCAGCACCGGCTCCAGCCAGCGTTCCAGGAGGTTCGGAATGCCGGGCGAGATGGCCGCCGGGATGCCGATCCAGCCCCCCACCACCGACAGTCCCGCCAGCACCATCAGCGGCACGGTCATCGACGCCGGAGATTCATGCAGGTGATGGCGCGCGTGATCGTCGAAGCGCTCCTTGCCGCGGAACACCAGGATGTAGAGACGCGTCATGTAGAACGCCGTCATGAATGCCCCGGCGACCCCCGCCAGCCAGAGGGCCGGGTGGCGCTCCCAGGCGTTCCACAGGATCTCGTCCTTGGAGAAGAAGCCGGAGAACGGGAAAATGCCGGCGATCGCCAGGGTCGCCAGCAGGAACGTCACGTGCGTGCGCGGGATGTGGCGATCGAGTCCCCCCATCCGGGTGATGTCCTGCTCGCCGGAGAGGGCGTGGATCACCGACCCGGCCCCCAGGAACAGCAGCGCCTTGAAGAACGCGTGCGTCATCAG
>JAYUCR010000262.1:0-1718 GCA_043740165.1 Acidobacteriota bacterium
GCCGGCATGGACCTGGGACTGAGCGCCGATCCGGTGGAGAGCTTCCGCCTGTTCCAGGGCCGGGTTCTGCAGCAGTACGACAACATCTCCGGGGAGTACGGGTTCCGGGTCATCGACGGGACGCGCAGCATCGACGCCCAGCAACGCCAGGTGCGCGATATCGTCCGGCGTCTCTACGACGCGCCGGCGGCGGAGGCCTGATGCCGACGCGCAAGCGATTTTTCGGGCACGGGCTGCCCTACACCGACGTGGCCGACCTCAAGGGGGCGCTGATCACCATCGAGGGAACCGACGGCGTCGGCCGCTCGACGCAGATGGCGAGCCTCAAGCAGTGGCTGGAAGTCCAGGGCTACGGCGTCATCGAGACCGGCTGGACGCGATCCGAGCTGATGTCCGAGACGATCATGGCGGCCAAGGCCGGGCATAGCCTCAACCAGCTCACCTTCAGCCTCCTCTATGCCACCGACTTCGCCGATCGCCTGGAGAAGATCGTCATTCCGGCCCTGCGCTCCGGTTTCGTGGTCCTGGCGGATCGCTACGTCTTCACCGCGTTCGCGCGCAGTGTCGTGCGCGGCGCCAACCCGGCCTGGATCCGCAACGTCTTCGGGTTCGCCCTCGTTCCCGACATGACGCTGTATCTGAAGATTGACGTGGACACCCTGATCCCGCGCATCCTCCATACCCGGCGGGTCGACTTCTGGGAGGCGGGGATGGACATGCATCTCGGCACCGATCTGTACGAGTCGGCGCGAAAATATCAGTGGCGCCTGATCCGGGAATACAACCGGATGTCCCGCCAGTACGGGTTCATCAGCATCGACGCCGCGCTCAGCCACGAGGAGATCCAGGCGAAGATCCGCCGGCGCGTGCAGACGCTGCTCGAAGAGCGCCGATTGCAGACGCTCACCGACAACCTCGACAACCTGCGCCCGCTGCTGTTCGAGGACGAAGCGGGCGAAAGCCCGGGCCCCGTGCTCCAGCCGCGCGCGACACGACCGCCCGGGCCGCGCGACGCCTGATCGGCCCGCGACACCACGGTGCAGATCTACCTTCTCCGACACGCCATAGCCGCCGAGCGGGACGCGGAGCGTTTCGCGGATGACCGCATCCGCCCCCTGACCCGCGAAGGGCGCGCGCGGATGATGCGCGGTGCCCGCGGCATGAAGGCGCTCGGCCTGCGCTTCGACCTGATCCTGAGCAGCCCGCTGACGCGGGCGATCGAGACGGCGCGCCTCGTCGCCCGCGCCTGCCGCCCCCGCCCGGCGCTGAAGATCTTCCGCCCGCTCGCCCCGGGGGGCGGGGCCGGCGGGGTGCTGGCCGGATTGTCCGGCCTGGCCGCCGACGCGTCGGTGATCCTGGTGGGGCACGAACCGGACCTGTCGCGACTCGCCGGAGCGCTCATCCTCGAGCACCGGGACACGCTGCCGATCGAGTTCAAGAAGGGCGGATTGTGCCGCATCGACTTCGACGGCGCCGCCCGGCTGGGGGCCGGCCGGCTGATCTTCCACCTGCCGCCGCGCGTCCTGCGAGGCCTGCAGGAAGCCGACGAGGATTGACGGGCGCGGTCCCTACCCGGAGGCGCTCCCACCGGGCGCCGATCCCTCCGGGGCCGTCAGGCGCGGGTGGCGCACGTCGCGCCCCTCGCACATGAAGATCACCATCTGCGCGATGTTGGTGGCGTGATCGCCGATCCGCTCGAGATACTTCGCGATGAAGGT
>JAYUCR010000263.1:0-4285 GCA_043740165.1 Acidobacteriota bacterium
CTCCAGATCGACTCGAAGCCCCCGAAGATCAGCCTCAAGGAGTACGCCTACCGCGAAACGCGCTACCGCGTGCTGGCCTCGATCAACCCGGAACGGGCACAGCGCCTCCTGAAGGAGGCGCAGCAGGACGTCGACGACCGGTGGAAGCGATTGGAGCAGATGGCGGGCGTGGCGCCGGTCGCCGCTCCCGCGGGGAGCGGACATGGACCTTAAGACGACTTACCTCAACCTCGAGCTTCGGAGCCCTCTCGTTCCGTCGGCCTCTCCCCTGAGCCAGGAGATCGCCAACATCCGGCGGATGGAGGACGCGGGCGCGGGCGCCGTGGTCCTGTTTTCCCTTTTCGAAGAACAGATCGAGCAGGAGGAGCGCACCCTGCGGCACTACATGTCCAAAGGTCTCGAGTCGTACGCCGAGTCGCTGAGCTACTTCCCCGAGCCGGAGGAGTTTCGGTTCGGCCCGGACGAATACCTGGAGCACATCCGCCGCGCCAAGGCGGCGGTGCGCATCCCGGTCATCGCCAGCCTGAACGGCAGCTCCGCCGGCGGCTGGATCGGCCACGCGCGGCGGATGCAGGAGGCGGGGGCGGATGCCCTGGAGCTGAACCTGTACGAGATTCCTGCCGAGGTGGACAGCACGTCGCACGAGGTCGAGCAACGCCAGCTCGATGTCGTGCGGGAGATCTGCCAGAGCGTCCAGATACCGGTGGCGATCAAGATCGGCCCCTACTTCACCGCCCCGGCCAACATGGCGGCACGGCTCCACCGCGCCGGCGCCGACGGGCTGGTCCTGTTCAACCGGTTCTACCAGCCCGATTTCGACCTGGAGAATCTCGAGGTTCGCCCGAGCATCCGGCTCAGCGGATCGGACGAGCTGCTCCTGCGTCTGCGCTGGATCGCCATTCTCCACGATCGCGTGCCGATGAGCCTGGCGGCGACCGGCGGGATCCACACGCACGAGGACGCGCTCAAAGCGCTCCTGGCGGGGGCCGACGTGACCATGCTCTGCTCGGCCCTGCTCCGCCGCGGGATCGAACACCTGGAAGTGGTCCGGGCGGGACTGGTGCGCTGGATGGAGGAGCGGGACTACAAATCGGTGGAGCAGCTCAAGGGGAGCATGAGCCAGCGATCCTGCCATGACCCGACCGCGTTCGAGCGCGCCAGCTACATGAAGGCCCTGACCGGATACCACGTGCCGGCCGGCCACTGAGGGCAAAGCTCGCGCGCTTCAGCGCCCGCCGAGCGGGTGCTTGACCTCGGTGATGAGAGAGGTCACCGGGGTGGCGCTGCGCGGATCGGAGCCGTCGCGGTACTCGAGGCGGGCGACGATGGCCCGCGCGCCGGAGGGGACCGTCACGCTGAACCGCTCGCGGCGCGTCTCGTTCGGCTTGATGCGGTTGTCGCTGCCGACCGACGCGGACTTCAGGAACATGTCCGCCACGCTTTGGAGGACGATCCCCTTGTCGTCCTTCAGCTCCCGGCGATAGGTTTTCTCCTGGCGGTAATCCAGCTTGCCGTCCGCCGTCTCCGCCCCGACCGCCAGGACCAGGGTCTTGGTGGCCAAGCCGCCCGGCACGGAGTGGCCGGCCGCGACATTGGTGATCACGACCGATACCTCGACCGATCCGCCCGCGCCGGTCACCGATTCGATCTTGAGATCCAGGCCTCTCGCCAGCTGGCTCATGGCGCTGCCGCCGACCAGCCGGTGCAGGTTCACCACCCGCTGCGATCCGTTCGGCCCGGCGATGCTGGCCGGAGTCCCCGGCACCAGGGCCATGTGGCAATCCTGGCAGGAGACGCCGCGCGCCGGGTATGGCCCCTCCTTCCACTCGCTGTAATTGGAGAGCACCAGGACCCCGTTGGCATTCTTGAACTCGTGGCAGGAGGCGCACAGGAGCGGGCTGGTGCGGTGCAGGGAGGAATAGGCGGCCTGATGCCCCGCCACTTTGGTGTAATCGAGCGGGCCGCGCTTCACCGGCCCGGGTTTCAGCTCGAACCGATCCGGCTTTTCCATGTCGACGGCGGCCACCGTGTGGCAGAAATCGCAGGTGATCCCCTCCCGTGTCACGGCCTGCTGCATCTCGAGATCGCCCGTGACGAGCGTCGTCGGGGCATGGCACCAGACGCAGTTCTCGCGCGCCGCCTTCTTGTCCGGTGCCGGATCCACGATGCGCTTGAGCGCCTCGAGGTAGGCGGGGCTCGTGGCCGAGCGGGCGTGCGGCGAGCTGGACCAGGCCTTGTACATCACATTGTGGCAGCCGGCGCAGGTCCTGGCCGAGGCATACGCGCCACCGGAGCTCGCAGCGGGCGCCGGAGGCGCCGTGGGAGCGGCCGCGCCGGCCGGCGTCGAGCCGGCCAGAGCCCAACCGGTCAGGGACAGAATCGCGAGGAGGGAAAGGCGCCGAACCAGACCATGCTGCATGAATCCTCCGATGGCCTGCGGCGACAGGAGCTGCCTCCCGCCGCCGCGTCGGACGCCATGATGCCGCCGTTCGGCCCGAGGCGCAAGCGGGTCAGCCCCTGGCGGCATCGAGTGCCTCGCGGATGTCGCGCTGCAGGTCGCGCCAGTCCTCGATGCCGACCGAGATCCGCACCAGCCCCTCGGTCACCCCGGCCTGGTCGAGCTCCTGGTCGCTCATCTCGGAGTGGGTCGTGGTGCGCGGGTGGCAGGCCAGTGACTCGACCCCGCCCAGGCTGACCGCGTTGCGCGCGATGCGCAGCGAGCGCAGGAACTCGAACGCCGCCGGCCGCCCACCGTGCAGCTCGAGCGAGAAGATCCCGCCCGGAAAGTCGGTCTGCGCCATCCGGATGCGCACCTGCTCGGGGTCGGTGAACAGGCTCGGGTAGAAAACCTGCCCGATCGCCGGGTGGCCGACCAGGCTCTCGGCGATGCGCTGCGCATTCTTGCTCTGCCGGTTCATCCGCAGGGAGACGGTCGGGAGCCGGCCGTCGAGCAGCCAGCACTCGTCGGCCTGCAGGATGTTGCCGAGCACCGCGCGCGTGCCGCGCAACGCGTTGACGAGATCCGGGTCGCGGGCCAGCACGACACCGCCCAGCATGTCGCTGAACCCCGCCAGGTACTTGGTCGCCGAGTAGACGGCCAGATCGGCGCCGAGCGCCAGCGGGTGCTGAAAGGCCGGCCCCATGAAGGTGTTGTCCACCACCACCAGAGGCTGGTCCGGGTGGCGGCGCGCCGCCTCGACGGCCCGGCGGAGATCGGACATCCGCAGGGTCGGATTGGCGGGGGTTTCGATGAAGACGATCTGGAGGTTCGTGGCCGCAGCGATCGCGGCGTCGAGTGCCGAGGCGTCGCCTGCCGGCACGCCGGTCGACTTCATCCCGAACGGCTCGAGGATGGTGCGGATGAGATAGCTCGTCCCGCCGTATACCGGTGACGTATAGACGAAGCCCTGCCCAGGGGCGCAGAACGTCATGAAGACGGTCGAGATCGCGGCCATCCCGGAGTTGAACACCGCCGCCGCCGTGGCACCGCGCTCGAGCGGGACGACCTGGTCCTCGAGGATCTCGGCGTTGGGGTGCGACAGGCGGGCATAGATGAGATCCACTTCCTCACCCGGCTTCGGCTCGACCTTGCCCAGCGCGATGTCGAAGGCGTGTGCCGCCGACTCGGGGCTGTTGAAGACGAAGGTCGAGGAACGGAACACCGCCGGGCGGGCCGACCCGACCGACATGCGCGGGTCGAATCCGCGGGTCAGGACGGCGGTGCGGGGGCGGACGAGATACTGCGGTTCTCTCTTGGGCATCATCGACTCCCTCTCAGGCAAGCGGGCCGAGCGTTCGCAACCGTGATGTGTGCACCCCTCATGCCAGGTGCTGTGACGGCGGCGCAAGCAGCATCGTACCTCTTCCGGATCGGCGTATCATGCGGGGGCATGAAGGTCCTTTTCCTCTCCCCCGAGTACCCGGACACCTTCTGGTCCTTCAAGCACGCCGTGCCGTTCATCCGCCGCAAGGCGTCATCACCCCCGCTCGGCCTCCTGACCGTCGCCGCCATGCTGCCGGCTGGGTGGGAGAAGCGCCTGGTCGATCTGAACGTCGGCCGGCTGACCGAGGCGGACCTCGCGTGGGCCGATATGGCCTTCGTGGGGGCGATGACGGCGCAGCGTCGATCGGCGCGCGCGGTGATCGCACGCTGCCGCGCCGCCGGCATCAAGGTGGTGGCTGGCGGGCCGCTGTTCACCACCGAGTCCGACGATTTCCCGGAAATCGATCACCTGGTGCTCGGCGAGGCCGAGGTTTCCCTGCCTGGGTTCCTCGCCGACCTGGA